>JBBSLM010000167.1:0-5265 GCA_038255245.1 Sphingomonadales bacterium | reverse complement strand
TTGCCGCGATTGCGCGTCAAATGTTCCCGCAGGTCAAGCCCCTGTTCAAGCCACCCGGCGCGCCTCGGCGCTCGGGGCGGGGCGGTAGAGGCCGCGCGATTCCGGGTCGGAGACGAAGCGGTCGGTCTGGCCGATCACGGTCTCGCCCGCGCCGAGCATCAAGGCGCCATCCGGGCGGATCGCGTCGCCGAGGCGGGTGTAGGCGAGGCGCTTCATCGATTCCGCGAAATAGAGGAGGACGTTGCGGCACAGGATGATGTCGAAAATGCCGGGCATGGGCGGGCGGTCGGAGATGCCGCGATTTTCGAAGCGGACCATGTCGCGGATCGATTGCGCCACGCGCCATTGCCCGGCGCCTTCCTCTTCGAACCAGCGGACCATCTGCAGCACCGGCAAGCCGCGCTGCACCTCGAATTGGCTGTAGCGGCCGGTGCGGGCGCGCTCGACCGCGCCGCGGCTGATGTCGGTGCCGACCAGATCGATCGTCCAGCCCCGCCAGCGCGGCCCCTGCTCGGCCAGCGCCATCGCGACCGAATAAAGCTCCTGCCCCGTGGAGCAGCCGACGCTCCAGATGGAAAGCCGCCGCTCGCGCTGCCGCGCCGCCTCGATCCGCTTCAGCGGCTCGGCGAAGAGCAGGTCGAAGGGCAATTTGTCGCGATAGAAATAGGTTTCGTTGTTGAGCAGCGCCTCGATCACCTTTTCGGTCAGCGCCGGGGCCTGGCCGGAGGCGATGCGCTTCACCAGTTCATCGATATCGGTGAAGCCGCCATCGCGGGCGATCGGGGCCAATGCCGCGTCGACGCGCCAGCGCCGGCCGATGCCGATTTGCTGGCCGGTGCGCGATTCCAGCAGGCCCGCGAGGATCTCGCGGGAGGAAGCGCTTATCTCCACGCGCTGCCCCCCAGCCGTGCGGCGACCTGGCGGGCGAGATCGGCCGGCGGGCTGATCAGCGTGGCAAGGCCCGCTTCCGCCACCGCCCGGGGCATGCCCCAGATCGCCGAGCTGTCCTGATCCTGCGCGAGCACGATGCCGCCGGCATTGACCAGGCTGCCGCTGCCGATCAGGCCGTCGCGACCCATGCCGCTGAGCATCACGGCCAGGCCGCCGCGCCCGAACGCTTCGGCGACCGCGGCCAGCATCGGATCGACCGAGGGGCGGCAGCCGGACGGCGCGGGCGCATCGTCGAGCGCGACGCGGACGCCGCCGCCTTTGGTGGTGAGGCCCAGATGGGCGTGGCCCGGCGCGACGTGGATCCTGTCCGGTTCCAGCCGCTCGCCATCCTCGACGACGCGGGCCGGACGGCCGGAAACCTGCTCCAGCTGGCGCGCGAAGAAGGGCATGAACAGAGGCGGCAGATGCTGGGTGACGAGGATGGGGATGCCCAGTTCGGCAGGGAGCCCGCCGAGAAAATCGTGAATGGCGTGGATGCCGCCAGTCGAGGCGCCGATGGCGATACAGGCCGGCCGCCAGTCATGCACTTCGCGCAGCGCCACGCCAGCGCCACGCGGCGCATCGCGGTCGATCGTACCGACCCGGCCGAGACGCAGCAGCCGTTCGGCCAGTTCGTCGGCGAAGCTGCCGCCGAACATGCCGGAGCCGGGTTTGGGCAGCGCATCCGCCGCACCGAGCGCGAGCGCGCGGACGCTGGCTTGCGCGCCCGCCTCGGCCAGCGAGGAGCAGATGACGACGCGCGCGCCGCGGCCGGCGCGCAGAATGTCCGGCAGCGCGTCGAGGCCGCTCTCGCCCGGCATTTCCACGTCGAGCAGGACGATGTCGAACATCGCCGCATCGAGCAGGGCCAACGCCTCGCTGGCATTGCTCGCGGTGGCCGCGACCTCCAGCCCCGGCCGCCCCGCAATCATGCGCGACATCACCGCCCGCGCGACGCTGCTGTCGTCGACCAGCAGCAGCCGGATGGGCCGATCAGCGGAAGGTGGGTCGGGGAGTCTGGATGAAAGATCCGCCCGCCGTCCCTGGGGGGCGGCGCGCTGGCTCACGCCGCGCCGACAATCTGCAATTTGGAATGCAAGGTTTCGCGATCGAACGGCTTCATCACATATTCGTCGGCGCCGGCTTCGATCGCGGCGCGGATGTGGGCGATGTCATTCTCGGTCGTGCAGAACACGACCTTCGGCTCCATGCCGCCATCCACCCGGCGCAGCGCGCGGAGAAATTCCATGCCGCTCATCACCGGCATGTTCCAGTCGAGCAGCACCACGTCGGGCATGGCCGTGCCGGTGCAATGATCGAGCGCGGCGCGGCCGTCCTCGGCCTCGTCCACGGCGAAGTTGAGCGTTTCGAGAATGTGCCGCGCGACCTTGCGGATCACTTTGCTGTCGTCGACGACAAGGCAGGTCTTCATCGCGTGCGCTCGCTTCCTTGGGCTGGACCCAGGCCTCGGTAACGGCCGATCGTAAGCATGTGTTTAATTTTGCCGAGAAAGTTCATGCCGCCACCAGCAGCGGCGGGCCGGCGATGAAAGCATGCGGATCGGCGAACAGCAGCAAATCGCCTTCCGCCTCGATCATGCCCGTCGCGACCCGGTCCCAGCCCGCGCCCGCGGGCGCCTGGAACGGCGACGGCGACCCGCCTGCCTCGACGACATCCTCGACCGCCTCGACCAGCAGGGCATAAGTGTGCCCGCCCGAGGGGATGACGATCGCTTCGACGGTCTCGCCCGGCGCAGCGGGAGCCAGGTCCAGCGCGGCGCGGCTGTCGATCACGGTCAGCACCCGGCTGCGCAGCGCCGAGAGGCCCGCAATGTGCGGCGCAGCGCCGGGCACCGGAGTCAGCCCTTCCAGTTCGACCACCGCCTCGATCTGCGAGGCGGGGAAAGCGATGCGGCGGCCGGCGATGCGGGCGATCAGCAGCAGCTCAGCCATTTGCTGTTTCCTTGCGCACGCCACCCAAAGCGGCGAGCAGCGCCGCGCGGTCGTAGCGATAGATGCTGCCATCCGCTTCGCCCGCGGCCTGCGGCGTGGTGCGCAGGCGCAGCAGGGTCGCGCCCTGCGGCGCCATCGGGGCAGGCGCACCGCCGCTGGTGATGACGATGTCGGCGGCGACCCCCTCGCCCGCCGCCACGACGCGATAGCCGAGACTTTCGATCATCGGGCGGAGCATATTCTCGAGCCAGGGGTCGCCGGGCGGGATGGCGCAGACCGGTCGCGCGGCGTCGCCAAGCTCTCCCGCCTCGGCGAACAGCCAATAAGGGTCGATCAATTCCATCTGTTCGCCATCGACCAGGACGACGCCGGCCACCGGGCCGGGCGTGCGCGCCGGGCGGATGTCGCCGGTCAGCGGCGCGATGTCGATGACTTCGGCAAAGGCATAGGCCAGTTCCGCCGCACCGTCGGTGAGGCGCAGGATGCGCAGGCGTGGCGTGTCCGGAACAGCATCGGTGCCGGCCAGCGGCAGGATGCGGCCGTCGAGCGTCACGCGCAGCCGCCCGCCGCTCATCCGGACCGCGTCGGCGGGAACGTCCTCGATCCGCTCGACCGCGGTGAGCCGCACCGCGCGGCGGACATTGTCGAGCGAGCGGAACAGCAACAGCCGTTCGTCGCGCGCCTTGGCGGTCGTGGTTTCGGGCTCCGCCGCGCGGGTGGCCGCCTCGACCTCCTCGAAACGGATGTCGGCCTTGCTCGCCATGCCGGACGGATCGAGCAGCAGCACCGGCTTGCCGTCGTCGGCCAGCGTGGTGCCGGCATAAAGTCCGGCCGCCATCACCGCCGGTGCGGCCGGCTTCACCACCAATTCCTCATGATCGTGCACCGCGTCGATCGCCAGCGCATAGACGCTGCCGCCCGCCGGCTTCAGCAACACGATGGTGCCCGCGTCGCCGGGGTCGCGGCCCAGCAAGGCGGCGAGCGAGACGAGCGGCATCTGCCGCCCGCGGACCGTGGCGATGTGGGCCTCGCCGAGCTGCTCGGTTCGCACCGACGCGCCGCCGGTGCGCAAAATCTCCTCGATCGCCGCGCGGGGAATCGCGAAAATCTGGCCGCCGGCACTGACCGTCAGCGCCGGGATGATGGTGAGCGTCAGCGGCGCGCGGATGGTGAATTTCACCCCCCTGCCCGGCCGGCTTTCGACGTCGATCAGGCCGCCGATCCGCTCGATATTGGCGCGCACCACGTCCATGCCCACGCCGCGGCCGGAAATGGCGGTGACTTCGCGCGCGGTCGACAGCCCCGCTTCGAAGATCAGGGCATTGCGCTGGGCATTGGTCAGCCGCTCGGCCCGCTCCGGGGTCAGCACGCCGGCGGCCAGCGCCTTGGCGACCAGCCGCTCGCTGTCGATGCCGCTGCCGTCGTCGGCGACTTCGATCAAAATCTGGTTGCCCGACTGGCGCGCGCAGACGCTGAGCAGGCCGATCGCGGCCTTGCCCGCGGCGATGCGCTCGGCCGGCAGTTCGATGCCATGGTCGATCGCGTTGCGGACCATGTGGGTCAGCGGATCGCGGATCATCTCGATCATCTCGCGGTCGAGCTCGACGTCGCCGCCGTCCACGTCGAGGCGCACCTGTTTGCCGAGTTCGCCGGAGATGTCGCGCACGACGCGGGGCAGGCCCGCGAACAAACTGTCGATGCGCTGCATGCGGGTGCGGGTGATCGCGTCGCGGATTTCGGCGATGCAGGCGGAGACGCGCTCGAACGCGGCCTCCACGCCCATGTCGGCGGGGTTTTCACGCAGGCGCCGGGCCAGCTCGTTGCGCGCCAGCACCGCGTCCGAAACGCCGCTCATCATCCGGTCGAGCAGATCGACCGAGAGGCGGATGGAGCGCTGGCTCTTGCGCAAATCGGCGGAGCTTTCGGAGGCTTCGGCGGCCACGCTTTCGGCCGGGGCCTGGCCCGGCGCCAGCGCGCGGATCAATTGTTCGTCATCCTCGGACGCGAGCGCCTCGCCCGTCTCCAGCGCCATGACCAGTTCGCCGATCCGGTCGATGATCGCCAGCACGGCGCTGACCAGGGCCACGTCGGGCGCGCGGCGGCCGGCGCGGACCTCGGCCAGCGCATCCTCGGCGGCGTGGCTCAAGGCGGCCAGGCGCGGCAGATCGAAGAAGCCGCAATTGCCCTTCACGGTATGGACGAAGCGGAAAATCTCGTCGAGGCGCGCGCGATCCTCCGGCGCCGCCTCCCAGGCGACGATCTCGCCCCCCAGCGCGAGCAGCATGTCGCGCGTCTCGGCGATGAAGTCGTTGATCAGCTCGTCCATTGTCCCGTCCGGCGCTCGGCGAGGGCGGTTATGGACGGGGGTGGTAAAGAAGGGGTT
>JBBSLM010000166.1:0-5280 GCA_038255245.1 Sphingomonadales bacterium | reverse complement strand
TATCGTTGCTTAGAAGATATGACTAAAGGAGACTTTGCGGTCAATGCAGTACATTTCTTTTATGAGGATTCCGATAAGGAATGTATAATACCGGCTATGTTTGACGAGCTTAATCTTCTACAAGAAGAATCTCCTAGAGCGCGCTGTAGATGGAGCCGAACATTGGTCGGCGCGATCGAGGCTCACAAAGAATATTTTAAATGATCTCGATTACGGTGACAGTGCACTAATTTGGGGTTGCGGTGACAGTGGGGTTACGGTGACAGTGCACTAATTGGCCTCGCTTACGGCGCGTGGCAGGCTGGCCTTCATGGCCCGCCTCGCCCGCGCCGTCTTTCCTGGTCACCCGCACCATGTGACCCAGCGCGGCAACGGCCGGGCGCAGACCTTCTTCGACGATGACGATTACGCTTGCTACTTGGACCTGCTCGGCACGCATTGCCGCGCCGCCGGCGTAGAGGTGTGGGCCTGGGTGCTGATGCCCAATCACGTCCACCTGATCCTCACCCCCTCGATCCCGACGGCCTGCGCCGGGCCCTCGCCACGGTGCATCGACGCGTGCGTCCTTGGCGTAACTTTTCAGGAACTTTTGGCCGGTCGCGCCCCGTCGCACTTCGGCCGCACGGAGCCAAAGTCAGGCTGTCGGCTACCCATCCTCACCCAAAAACCGCCGCGAGAAATGGGCTTCGATCGCCCTTCGCATGCCGGTGGCGATGGCGCGGCGGCCTTCGGGGCTGGTGAGGAAGCGGGCATCCTCCTCGGTGCTGACATAGCCGGCCTCGAACAGGATGGAGGGCACGTCCGCGGCCTTCAGCACGATGAAGGCGGCGAAGCGGTGCCAGTCGCGCTGGAAGGTGATCAAAGGCGCGGCTTCGCGGTGGAGGATGCGGGCGAAATCGGCGGAGACGGCCATGCTCTCCCGCTGGGCGAGATCGATCAGGATCAAATTGACGTTGGCGTCGTCGGACATGGTGACGCCGCCCACCGCGTCCACCGCATTTTCGCGCTGCGCCAGCGCCGCGGCCTCGGCATCGGAGGCGACTTCGGACAAGGTGTAGATGGTCGCGCCGCGCGCATCGTCGTTCGATTCCGCCGCGTCGGCGTGGAGCGAGATGAACAGGTCCGCGCCCATCCGGCGGGCGATGGCGTAACGCTGATCGAGCGGGATGAAGCTGTCGTCGTCGCGGGTGAGGGCGACCCGCACCCGGCCGGAAGCGGCCAACTCGTCGCGCATGGCGCGCGCGATGGCGAGCGTGACGTCCTTTTCCTGCAGTCCCTCGATCGCGCCCGGTGCGCCGGGATCGCGGCCGCCATGGCCGGCGTCGATCACCACCAAGGGCGGATCGTTGCCCCGCGCCGGGGTGATCGCGGGCAGGGGAGCCCCCTCAGCCGCGCCGTCGATCGGGATCGTCACCGCGCCGCCACTTTCGGCGGCGGCCGACGTGGCCGAGGGCGGGCCGAAGCCAAACAGCCAGAGGATCAGGCCAAGCAGATAGCTCATCCGTGGGTTCCGAGAGTCTCGCGCATATCCGCCGCTAATTCCGCCCTACGGTTTGTTGCGGGCTGTTGCCCGCACCCCACATGAATGCTAGCAAGTCTAATCCGGCGCGCGTCCCAGGCAAAGCCCTGACCCTGACCTCCGCCCCGGACTAGTTTCGTTAGGTTTACGCTGCATGAGGCAATTTCCCCTTGAGCTGATGCACCTCCGCACCGCGGAAGTGATCGGCCCTGGGGCGCGTCCGGCGTTCGTCGCCGGCAGCCAGAGCGCAGCAAACGCTTCATATTCCCATCAAACCAGGACTTCGTCCGTGCGCCAATGGCGTGCGCGGGCGGCCACATCAGAGCGCGCGTTCCGGGCGGGTCGAATCTTTCGGGATTGGGCCGGCACGCGGCGCGCGTGGAGACATATCGATGACAATGCGCATGCTGGTCGACGCGCGCCACCCGGAAGAAACCCGGGTTGCGGTCGTAAAAGGTAACCGGATCGAGGAATTCGACTTCGAATCCGCCGAGCACAAGCAGCTCAAGGGCAATATCTATCTCG
Source organism: Sphingomonadales bacterium (assembly GCA_038255245.1). Classification (GTDB taxonomy): domain Bacteria; phylum Pseudomonadota; class Alphaproteobacteria; order Sphingomonadales; family Sphingomonadaceae; genus Allosphingosinicella. The sequence continues at coordinate 3,236 of JBBSLM010000166.1, read as the reverse complement.
CCAAGGTGACGCGCGTGGAGCCATCGCTCCAGGCGGCGTTCGTCGATTATGGCGGCAACCGCCACGGCTTCCTCGCCTTCAGCGAAATCCACCCGGATTATTACCAGATCCCCCGCGAGGACCGCGAGGCCCTGCTCCGTGAAGAAATGGAGCATGCCGAGGAGGAGGCGCGCCTGCGCTCCGCCGAGCTCGATCATGAGGACGATCATGGCGACGACGACCATGGCGATTACGATGACGATCACCGCGATGGTGACGAGCAGGAAGCGTTGCCGGAGGGCGAAGAGCTTCACGACGAAAATGGCGACCCCATCGCGCCCAAGGAGGCCGAAAATGCTTCCGACGAAGGCGCCGTGGAGAGCCTGCGCCGGAAGCGCCAGAATCTGCGCCACCGCTACAAGATTCAGGACGTCATCAAGCGCCGTCAGGTGCTGCTGGTCCAGGTCGTAAAGGAAGAGCGCGGCAACAAGGGTGCGGCGCTGACCACCTATCTCAGCCTCGCCGGCCGCTATTGCGTGCTGATGCCCAACACGTCGCATGGCGGCGGGATCAGCCGGAAGATTTCCAACGGTTCGGACCGCAAGCGGCTGAAGCAGATCATGGCCGATCTCAATCTGCCGCAGACGATGGGTTTGATCGTGCGCACCGCCGGCCTCCAGCGCACCAAGCCGGAGATCAAGCGCGACTTCGACTATCTTGCCCGGCTGTGGGACGAAATCCGCGAGAACACCTTGAAGTCGGCGGCGCCGGCTTTGGTCTATCAGGACAGCGACCTGATCAAGCGGGCGATCCGCGACGTCTACAGCCGCGACATCGACGAAATCCATGTCGAGGGCGAGGAAGGCTATCGCCACGCCCGAGCCTTCATGAAATTGCTGATGCCGAGCCATGTACGACGCGTGAAGGAATATGCCGACCCGGTGCCGTTGTTCCAGCGCCACGGCGTCGAGGATCAGTTGTCCGGCATGTACCAGCCGCTCGTGCAGCTGAAGTCCGGCGGCTATCTGGTGATCAACCCGACCGAGGCTTTGGTCTCGATCGACATCAACTCCGGCCGCTCGACCCGTGAGCACAATATCGAACAGACCGCATTCGCGACCAATATCGAGGCGGCGAACGAGATCGCCCGCCAGCTGCGCCTGCGCGACATGGCCGGGCTCGTCGTCATCGACTTCATCGACATGGAGCAATCCGGGCATATCCGGAAGGTCGAGCGGGCGATGAAGGACGCGTTGAAGAACGACCGCGCCCGCATCCAGGTCGGCCGCATTTCGTCGTTCGGCCTGATGGAGATGAGCCGCCAGCGCCTGCGCACCGGCGTGCTCGAAGCCTCGACCAAGCCTTGCCCGCATTGCGAAGGCTCCGGGCTGATGCGCACCGCGTCGTCGGCGGGCCTCAGCGCGCTGCGCATGCTGGAGGACGAAGCCGCCCGTGGCCGCGGTTCCGTCATCCGGATGCGCGCCGGCCGCGAGGCGGCGATCTACCTGCTGAATCGCAAGCGCGCGGAGATTGGCGAGGTTGAGGCGCGTTATGGCGTTTCGGTCGAAGTCGTCATCGACGAGAGCTTCGAAGGCGCCCGGATGAGCGTCGAATCGATGGGGCCTCCGCCCGCGTTCCGGCCGACGCCCGTGGCCACGCGGCCGACCGAGGAAGAGGACGATCTCGACGAGGCGTTCGAGGGAGAGGACGAAGACGAGGCCGAAGAAGCTGAGGAAGCTGAGGAAGCCGACGAAGCCGACGGCGCGCCGCGCAGCGATCAGCGTCGCGGCGAGCGCGAGGGCCGCGAAGAACGCGGCGACCGTGACGACAGCGATGGCGGCCGCAAGCGCCGCCGCCGCCGCGGCCGTCGCGGTGGCCGCCGCCCGGTCGAAGAGGGTCAGGAGCAGCGCGAGGACGAGACTGGCGAACCCGCCCAGTCCACCGACGCCGATCCGGCCGAGAGCGAGCCTCAGCCCGAAGTGGCCGAGATCGATTCTGGCAGCAGCACGGAATCGCCCCTCGAAGCAGCACCCGCGGCGGAAGATGACGAAAAGCCCCGCCGCGGCCGTCGTCGCCCGCGGGCCCGCAAGGCGGACGAGGCCGATGCTCCTGTCGCGGAAGCACCAGAAGCCGCTGCTGCCGGGGCCCCCGTCGCCGAAGAGCCCGCACCGGCTCCCGTCGAGGAGCAGGAAGCCGAGGCGAAGCCCAAGCCGAAAGCGCGACGCAGCCGCGCCAAGAAGCCGGCCGCTGATGTGGATGCGGCTTCCGAGGCGCCAGCGGAAAAGGTGGTCCCGCTTGCCGCCAAGCTCGACGCCCAGGCAGGCGGCGGGACGGCCGATCCGGGCTCGCCCGAGGCCCCGGTGCTGGAACGGCAGACGCTGGAAGGCGGCGACGAGCGGGAAACCGGCGACGACACCGATTCCTCGCCGGCCCGGCGCGGCTGGTGGCAGCGCACGTTCGGCGGGTAGCCTTCGGCCGGGGGCTGAGCTTTCAGTCGCCGTTCACATTGGGAGAGGGACAGCAGGCGCATGGTTGAAACATTCGCGCGTGGCGCCCCGGGCGTGCTGTTCGTCCGCCTTGTGATGATCCTTGCGGTGGCCTTCGTCGCCCTCGTCGCCCGTCCGGCCGCGGCCCAATCGATCCTGCGCGATGCGGAAACGGAAGCGTTGCTGCGCGACGCTTCCGCGCCGTTGATCGAAGCGTCCGGCTTGCGCCCTGCCGACGTCAAGATCGTGCTGATTCACGACGATTCGATCAACGCCTTTGTCGCGGGCGGTCAGATCGTCTATCTTCATTCGGGCCTGATTACCCGTGCGGACAATTTGAACGAGTTGCAGGGCGTGATCGCGCATGAACTTGGCCATGTCGTCGGCGGTCATATCATCCGTAGCGGCGAAGGCATCCAGCAGGCGACCAGCATCTCCATCCTGTCGCTGCTGATCGGCATGGCGGCGATGGTGGCAGGCGCAGGTCCGGCAGGAGCGGCGATCATGGGGCTGGGTCAACAAGTCGCGATGAGCCGGTTCCTCTCGTTCACGCGCATCCAGGAAAATAGTGCGGATCAGGCCGGCGCGAGCTACCTCAGCCGCGCAGGGATCAGCGGGCGTGGCAGTCTTGCCTTTTTCGGCAAGCTGCAGAATCTCGAATTCCGCTACAACATTCCGCAGGAAGACAGCTATCAGCGCACCCACCCGCTCAATCGCGAGCGCATCGCCGCGTTGGAAAACGCCTATCGCAACGATCCCGCCTGGGACCGG
>JBBSLM010000165.1:0-5303 GCA_038255245.1 Sphingomonadales bacterium | reverse complement strand
GGCTTGTCGAGCGAGACCGGACCGGGCTCGGCCGGCTCCGGCACGCCCCAGTCGGTATCCCGCGGCGCCATCGGGTGCGCCTTCATGATCGCCTCATTCTGCTCGCGCCATTTCTGCTCGAGCTCCGCAATCTCGCTGTCGCGCACCATCTGGTCGACGCCGGAGCGGAATTGATTGGCCATGCCGCGCGCCTTGCCGACCCACTGGCCGACGGTACGGAGCACGCGCGGCAAATCCTTCGGCCCGATCACGACCGCCGCGACCAGGATGATGATCAAGAATTCGCTGGAATCGACCCCGAACATCAGCTGCGTCTAACCCAAAGCCGTAAATCCGTCATTGCGAGGAGCCTTCGCGACGAAACAATCCGAGGGCGGCAGCCACAGGATGGATTGCTTCGCCTGCGGCTCGCAATGACGGACGGGCGGCGCTACGCCTTGTCGCGATCGACGGTCGGAGTAGCGGCCCGCTCTTCGGCGCTGCGTTCGTCCGTGATCCGCGCCTTCGGCTTGGCCCCGGCCGCCGGGGCGTCATCCTCGTCGTCCGCCATGCCTTTCTTGAAGCTTTTCAGCCCCTTGCCGAGATCGCCCATCACGCCCGAAATCCGGCCGGCGCCGAACAGCAGGACGACGACCAACAGCACGATCAGCCAATGCCAGATACTAGTCATACCCATGGGATCATCTCCTTGCCGCGCAAGTTAGGCGCGTTCGCTGTCACTTTCCAGTTCGGACATGTCCTCGCCCGCGGCGGCCTGTTCCAATGCCAGGTCGATCGGATCGAGCAGGCCGGCGGCTTTCAGGTCGTCGATCCCCGGCAGATCGCGGCGGCTGGCGAGGCCGAAATGGCTGAGGAAGGTCGCGGTGGTGGCATAAGTGAGCGGCCGCCCCGGCGCCTCGCGCCGTCCCGCGGGCCGCACCCATGCGGCCTCCAGCAGCACGTCCAAAGTCCCCTTCGCCACCTGCACGCCGCGGATCGCCTCGATCTCCGCGCGGCTCACCGGCTCGTGATAGGCGATGATCGCCAGCGTCTCGACCGCCGCCCGCGACAGCCGCCGCGTCTCCTCCCGCTCGCGCCGAAGCAATGGCGCGAGGTCGGCCGCCGTCTGGAAATGCCAGCGTCCGCCGCGCTCGACCAATTCGATCCCGCGCCCGGCATAAGCCTGGTGCAGCGCTCCGAGCGCCTGGCCCACCGCGGCGTCGGCACCGATGATCGCGGCGATATCCGCTTCGCTCAGCGGCTCCTCGGCCGCGAACAGCACGGCCTCGACCGCGCGCATCAGATCGTCGGGCTCGGTCACGCTTTCCTCACCATCAACGGCGCGAACGCCTCTTCCTGCGCCAGCGCGACCTTGCCCATCCGCGCCAGCTCCAGGCTCGCGACGAAGCTCGAGGCCAAGGCCGAGCGGCGATATTCCGCGTCCTGCGTCGGCGGCAGGAAACTCTCCAGGCTCGCCCACTCCAGCTGCACCCCGATCAACCGCTCCAGCCGCACCAGCGCTTCGTCCAGGGTCATCACCGCCCGCCGCGCGACAATGTGCATCACCGGCTCGCCCCGCGCGCGGATTTGCCCGTAGGCGGCGATCAGGTCGTACAGACTCGCATCCCAGCGCCGCAATTTCACCAGCGGCAGCCCCTCCGGCGCCGCGCGCAGGAAGACGTCGCGCCCGATCCGGTCGCGCCCCAGCAATCGCGCCCCGGCGTCGCGCATCGCGTCCAGCCGCTGCAGCCGCAATTGCAGCCGCAGCGCCAGTTCCTCCGGGCTCGGATCGACCGTCGGGTCCTTCGGCAACAACAGGCAGGATTTGAGGTAAGCGAGCCACGCCGCCATCACCAGATAATCGGCCGCCACCTCCAGCCGCAATTTCTTCGCGTCGGCGATGTAGGCGAGATATTGCTCCACGAGCGCCAGGATCGAAATCTTCGCCAGATCCACCTTCTGCGTCCGGGCAAGCTGGAGCAGCAGGTCGAGCGGCCCTTCCCACCCGTCAAGGTCGAGCGTCAGCCGGTCCTGCTCGGGCCTTGCGTCGGGCGCGTCGAAGGGGTCGGCCGAATCCACGGGCGTAAGGTGTAAACGCTCGCGCGGGGCATGTCTGCAATGGGTGGAAAGCGGACATTCGCACGGCGCTACGGGCGAGTTCCAATCCGCCGCAAGGAACGACACTCAGCGAGACCCGCCTGAGGCCAGACGGCTAGCTTCCCTGCCCGATCGGGCCTTCGGGAACTATCGGATTCGAACCCGCCTCGGCCGATCCCGCGCGCATTTGCGTCAATTTGGGCGCGAGCCACCTGCGCCGCACGGGGATACCGGCAGCAGTGTCCGGCTGGTGAAAGGGCGGGGGCGGATTGCTCATGTCACTTCCTCATCTCATCGAAAAGATCGTGCGTGGATTCGCTCATGCGCGGTCCTCGAAGCCGATCGGTCATGACGTCATCACCTTCGCTTCGAATCGGGTCCCGGGAGGGACGCTAGCATGTTCGCCAAGATCGTGTCGCCTCCGTTCCCATTTCCGCTCGCGCCGTTTGCTTCGCTCGGCGCAGGAGCCCTCGAGATCAAAGTCGAGGCGTCAACCGTGCCAATCCAAGCAGACTTGCGCGACGACGCGGGGCAGCACGCACCCCGAATATCCGCAATGGGGCGAAAGCGGACTCTCAGCGGAATGTCTGGATCGGGTGGAGTGCGGACTTTCCGAAGTGAGAAGGGCGCCGCCTGCCGAAGCCGACGACGCCCTTGGATAACCAGGCGCCGTGCATACCGCCCCGGGTTCGAAACTCTGCTGGTTATGGAGCGACTTCGACCTCGGCAGTTTGGCAGAGATTGACGCCACGCTCCTCCAGCGATTGACCATCTTCGAAGACCACGCGCAGGTCCCACTGGCACTGAGTTTCGGCGCGCTCGAAGGCGATCTGCGCCGCCTCGCCATTCGCCAAGGTCTCGCGGCCCAGAATATCTTCCTCCCACTCGTCAGTGCTCACCGCCGAGACATAGAGTTCGTTGATGGTCTGGCCGGTGTTGTTGCGGATGGTGAAGTTCTGGTTCGTGGCGTCGGCGCGCGCGCTGGCGGCTGGAGCTGCCGAGTTGCCCCCTGAGGTCGCGGCACTGCTATTGGTGGCGGGTGCGGCTGCAGTGCTGTTGGTCGTGGTGCTGGTATTACCCGCCTTATTCTGATTGCACCCGACAAGGCTGATCGCGGACGCTACCAGCAGACTCGCGACGACAATTCTTCTCATTTTCTGCCCCCCATGTTAGAGACAAGAGTATAGTAGCTCGACCGCCCCGCACAATCGACGAATGTCCGCAATGGGTCCAAAGCGGACTCTGGGGCCATCCTGCTTGTCACGCTCCTCACCTCCCCCTAACCCCCTAGCCGTAGCCTCGGGCGTCTGACTCGCGGACAATTGCCGACGACGTACAGTTGCTCCAGCCCCGCCCTTCCCCGACCACGACGTTCTCCGACTGGCGACACTCGCCCGCCGGCCGCCGTACGCTCGCCATCGGCCTGGCGCTGCTGATCGAGGGGTTGCTGCTGCTCCTGCTGCTGACCTTCAGCGCCGTGCGGCGGCCCGAGCCGGTGGACGAAGTGGTCACCGTCACGACACTCACGCCGGTCGAGGCGGAGGAAGACACGCCCGATCCCGGCGAGGAACCCACCCCCGCCAATCAGCCGCAGAACCAGCCCTTCCCGCGCCCGACACCGCAGGAGCCGCGCGCCCTTCAGCCCGCCGAAGCCCCGCCCGCGCAGACCGCGCAACCGAACCCGGTGCCGACCCCGCCGATCATCCTCACCACGCCCTTCACGTTGCCACCGTCGACGAACGCGCCCCGCGCCGCGCGCCGGCCGGCGCCCTCGACCGCGCGGGTCTATGGCCCGCCCGATGTCGGCGGCTCACCGGCGATGCGCGACACGGCGGTGGTCGGAACCGCCCCCAATGGCCAGCCGCTTTACGCCGCCGCCTGGCATCGCGAGCCGCGGGACAGGGAATTGGGCGATTATCTGTCCACCGCCAATGGCCCGGGTTGGGGAATGATCGCCTGCCGCACCGCGCCCAATTACCGCGTGGTCGATTGCGTCGCGCTCGACGAATATCCGAACGGCGCGCAGATCAACCGCGCCATCCTCGCCGCCGCCTGGGAATTCCAGGTCCGCCCGCCCCGGCGCGGCGGCCAATATCTGGTCGGCGCCTGGGTCCGGATCCGGATCGATTACAGCATCAGGCGGCGGGAATAGGGGCTGCGCTTATTCGGCGGAAAGCAGCACCCCGTCGACCGGCTGCACCGCACCGTTCGAGGCGAGCTTCTCGTCGCCGGCAAGCCGCGCCCGGCCGCCGCGGTCGGACGTGACGGCGATGCCATCACCATCGCGGGTAAAGGTCAGCAATGTCTCGCCCATCGTGCGCACGGTTACCGGCCCGCTGGACGCATTGAGGCCCGTTTCGATGTCCCGCCGCGTGATCGTGCCCGGCACGATGTGCGCGCGCAGCAACGCCACCGCCTGCGGCCGCATCGCCTCGCCCGCAAGCTCATCCGCCCGGTTCGGCCCAAGCCCGTCCAGCGCGGCATCGTTGGGCGCGAACAAGGTGTAGGGGCCGACGCCGCCCAGCAATTCCGCCATGCCGGCGCCGCCGACGATCCGGCCGAGTTTCCCCAGCGCGGGATCGGCGGTCGTCAGCGATCCCACCGTCCCGCCGTCCGGCGCGGGCGCTCCCGCCGCGCCGTTCGCGCTCGCGGAATTTTCCGCTGCGCGGTCGCCGCACCCGGCCAGCGCACAGGCCGCCAGCGCGGCCAGCAAGCTCATCTTGGTCATGACCCGGTCCTTCAGCTGATCAACTGGATTGCGGCCTGGACCAGCTGCGTGGTCGGATCGACCTCGTACACATAGCCGTCCGAATAGCGGTACATGGCGTCATCGCCGTCCGCATATTGGTCGCGATACTCATAGGGCACGTTGTACAGTCCATAGCCGTCCGGCATCCGTTGCCCGACGCCCCAATCGTCGCCCGCGATCAAGGCGACAATCGTCTGGATGATCTGATCGCCGCCCGGGTCGACACCGAAGATCGCGCCGTCGGCGAAGCGATAGTCGCCGCGATCGTCCAGCCCATAATAATCGACCAGATAGGGATCGACCGGATAGGCCTGATAATCGTTCGGCCAGCTCGCGCCCGGCCGCAGCGAGCCGCCCAGCAACGGCACATAGTCCGCGATCCGGCCATCGCCACCGGTGCGGTATAGGAAGCCATCGTCATAGATATAGTTCGCGGCCGCCGGATAGCCCCACCAATTGCGATACCAGCTTTGCTGGG
>JBBSLM010000164.1:0-5346 GCA_038255245.1 Sphingomonadales bacterium | reverse complement strand
TCCGCCTCGCCGATCACCCGGTCCAGATCGTGACGGACCTGCTCTTCGGAACCCGACGCTTCTTCCTGGAAGACGTTGGTCGAATCGCAGACAAGAGCGAGAATGCCTTCGTCACCGACCTTGGTCAGCGCATTGGCGTCAGCCGGGTCGCCGATCTGCGGGAATTCGTCGAGCTTCCAGTCGCCGGTGTGGAAAATCTTGCCGTGCGGCGTGTCGATCAGCAGCGCATTGCCCTCGGGAATCGAATGGGCGAGCGGCACGAAGCGCAGGCGGAACGGGTCGAGCGCGATCTCACCGCCTATTTCGATAATACGGACCTCGACGACGTCGGTCAGGCCCTCTTCCTTGAGTTTTTCCGCGATCAGGCCGGCGGTGAACGGCGTGGCGTAGAGCGGCACGTCGAGATCGGCGGCGAGATAGGGAATCGCACCGATATGGTCCTCGTGACCATGGGTCAGCACGATGCCGAGCAGATCGGCGCGGCGCTGCTCGATGAAGCTCAGATCCGGCAGCACCAGTTCGATCCCGGGATAGGCCGGATCGGAAAAGGTCATGCCCAGATCGACCATGATCCATTTGCCCTGGCATCCGTACAGATTGACGTTCATGCCAATCTCGCCCGAGCCGCCAAGCGCGAGAAAAAGAAGTTCGTCGCCGGGTTTCATAAGTCTCCATCATCTCGGCGAAGGCCGGCTAGAAGCCCGCCTTCCCGGAAGGTTCAAAGTAACCAAAGTCCCCCGTAATCGTCCGAAAAACCCCTTATCTTTGAGTAAGGGCAATATCGGGCGGCGGGGCCGAAAATCGAACCGTCCGGAGCGTGGCCGGCGAATCCGATCGATCTTCGGCGGCGGTGTATCAGAGTGCCGGCCTGTAGGAAAATCGGGCCGGTCATCACGCCCGGTCGCGGCTGCGCTCCCACAGCATCGCCAGGCCCTGGATTGTCAGGTCGGGCTCGATCGCGTCGAACATTTCGGTATGCCTGTCGAACAATATGGCGAGCCCGCCGGTGGCGATCACTTTCGCCGGGCGCCCGATCTCGGCTTTCATCCGCGTCGTCAGCCCCTCCATCATCGCGACATAGCCCCAGAATATGCCGATATGCATCTGGTCCTCGGTGGTGCGGCCGATCACCGAGCGGGTGGCCGGGGCTTCGATGGCGATCCGCGGCAGCTTCGCCGCGGCCGCGACCAAAGCGTCGAGCGACAGGTTGATGCCGGGCGCGATGATGCCGCCCTTGTAGGCGCCGGTATAATCCACCACGTCGAACGTGGAGGCGGTGCCGAAATCGACGACGATCAGATCGCCTTCATGGCCCGCATGGGCGGCGATGGCGTTCAGCACCCGGTCCGCGCCGACCGTGCGCGGCTCGACCACATCCAAAGTGATGCCCCATTCCGCCGCGCCCTGCCCCGCCACCAGCGGCTCCACGCCGAAATATTTGGACGCGAGCACCTGCAGATTGTGCAGCGCGCGCGGCACGACGGTGCCGATGATCACCGCGTCCACGTCCGCTCGCGAGAAGCCCTCAAGCTCCAGCAACTGATGCAACCAGACGGCATATTCGTCGGCGGTGCGGCGCGGATCGGTCGCGATCCGCCAGCGCGCACGGATCGTCCGGTCCTCGACCAATGCGAAGACCAGATTGGTATTGCCGGCGTCGATGGCGAGCAGCATGGCCGCTGCCTAGCCGCGAAGCCGCGCTTTGGCTAGCGAGGGCAAATGCACCAGATCGTCACCGCACGCCTGACCCTTCGCCACGCGCGTGAAGACGATCTGCAGGCAATGCACGCGATCCTCAGCCATCCGGTCGCGATGCGTTATTGGTCGACAATCCCGCACACCGATATCGAGCAGAGCCGGGAATGGCTGGCGGACATGATCGCGACCCGGGAAGGCACGGACTTCATCGTCGAGCGGGACGGCCGCGTCATTGGCAAGGCCGGCTGCTACCGGCTGCCCGAGATCGGCTACATCCTGCACCCCGATGCGTGGGGCAAAGGCTTTGCGGCCGAAGCACTCGGCGCGATCATCCCGCACATTTTCGCGCACCATCCGGTCGAAGCACTGCGGGCCGACGTCGATCCGCGCAATCCGGCCTCGATCCGCCTGCTCGAGCGCCTCGGCTTCGTGCCTGATGGCAGCGCCAAAAAGACCTGGCTGATCGGCGGGGAATATTGCGACAGCCTCTATTTCCGCCTGCCCCGCCCGCTCAGTTAGCCAAGAACACGTCGCCGGCGTGGATGAGCTTCACGCTACCGTCAGGCATGGCCAGGCGCATGGCCCCGCCATCGTCCAGACCGACGAAGCCGCCCTCGCCCTCCGGCGTGTTCAATCTGGTGCCCTCCGGGTGCGCGCGCTCCAGCCAGGCCGCGCGGATCGGGCCCAGTCCCTCGGCGCGCCACAGCGCCAGCCACGACGCGAAGCGCTCGGCGAGAAGGGTTGCGGTTGCGGCAGGGTCCGGCGCTTCCCCGGTCAGCGCCGCGAGGCTCGTCACGGGCCGGTCGAGATTGTCGGGATGGTGCGCGAGATTTGCCCCGAACCCGATCACGACGGCATCGCCAGCGCGTTCGAGCAGAATGCCGGCGAGTTTGGCGTCCCCTGCAAGGATGTCGTTTGGCCATTTGATCTTCAGCCCGTCATCCCCGCGAAAGCGGGGATCCCGCTTTTTCCCCTCTTGCGCTGCCGAGAAGGAAGCGGGGCCCCCGCTTTCGCGGGGGTGACGGGTGAGGGTTGAGAGCGCCTCATGCAGCGCCACCGCCGCGACCAGGGCCAAGGTCGGCGCGGGCGGATCGTCCGGCCGGACACGAACGAGCGTGCTTATGTAGAGATTGCCCGGCGGCGACAGCCATTGTCGGCCCTGCCGTCCCTTGCCGCCCGTCTGTCGCCCGGCGCGGAGCCAGCATCCATCCGGGGCGTCGTCCAAGGCGCGCGCCAGCAGATCGTCGTTGGTCGAGCCGGTCTCGGCGACCGTTTCGATCGCGGTCAGTGCCCGCTCGCGTCGCTATGGGGAGTAGCGATCATCACCGGCCCGGCCTCGGCGATCGCAGCCGCGGCGTAGTTCGTCTCCGCCTCAAGATAGGGAATGGCGAAATAGCCGAGCGGCGACATGGCCAAGGCGGTCAGCGCGATCAGCGCGCCGGTGACCGGCTCCTTCTCTTTGCTGAGCTCCGGCCCGGCCTCGTCGAAATACATGATCTTGACGATCTTGATGTAATAAAAGGCGCCGATCACGCTGGTCGCGATCGCCACCGCCGCCAGCCAGGCCAGGTCCGCCTGCACCGCCGCGTCGAACACCACCAATTTGGGATAGAAGCCGAAGAGCGGCGGGATGCCGGCCAGGCTGAGCATGAACACGGCCATCGCCAGTGCGAGGCCCGGCCGCGACTTGGCGAGGCCGGCAAAGCTGTCGATCGATTCGAGTTGCTCGCCATCCGCACCGCGCAGCTTCATCACCACCAGGAACGAGCCCAGGGTCATGACGATATAGGCGGTCATGTAGACCAGCACCGACGACACGCCCGCCTGCCCCGCCGCGGCCAGGCCGACCAGGGCGAAGCCGACATTGTTGATCGAGCTGTAGGCGAGCAGCCGCTTGACGTTGCGCTGGCCGATCGCCGCGACGCCGCCGAGGATGGTGGAGGCCAAGGCCATGAAGATGATGATCTGCCGCCACGCGTCGGTCGCCGGGCCCATCGCGTCGATCACGAGGCGGGTGAGCAAAAGCATCGCCGCGACCTTGGGCGCCGAGGCGAAGAAGGCGGTGACCGGCGTCGGCGCGCCTTCATAGACGTCCGGCGTCCACATGTGGAACGGCACGGCGGAGACCTTGAAGGCGATGCCGGCGAGGACGAAGACGATGCCGAACAGGCGGCCAAGCTGGGTGCTCTCTTCCGCGGGCATGGCCAAGGCCGCGGCGATATCGGTGAACATCGTCGAGCCGGTGAAGCCATAGAGGAGCGAGATGCCGTAAAGAAGCAGCCCCGATGCCAGCGCGCCCAGCACGAAATATTTGAGGCCGGCCTCGGACGAGCGCGTGTCCTTGCGCGCGAAGGAGGCGAGCACGTAGGCCGACAGGCTCTGCAGCTCGAGGCCGACATAGAGCGTCAGCAAGTCGCTGGCCGAAACCATCATGCCCATGCCGACGGCGGAGAAGATAATCAGCACCGGATATTCGGCGCGATAATCCCCGGACTGGCGGAACCAGCCAGGGGCCGCGATCAAGGCAACGATCGCCGCGCCATAGACAAGAATACGCCCGAAGCGGGCGAAGGCGTCGCTGGTGACCAGCCCATCGAAGGCCAAGGCCTCGGCGCCCTGGCCGTAGGGGACGATGATCGCGGCCAGCAGCAGGAAGGCGGCTGCGGCCCAGGTGATCGCGGGCGCGGCCTTGTCGCCGGTCCATGCCCCGACCATCAGCAGCAACAGGCCCGCACCCGTCAGGATCAGTTCGGGCAGGACGAGGAAGAGGTTGTTGCCCATCAGTGCGCCTCCGCCGCGCCGGCGGGCGGCGCGATGTGCGCATCGCCGGGCGGCATGCCCGCGCCGCGCTCGATCTGCGCGTCACCCGCGGGCGCCGCGCGCTCGATCCGTGCCATCAAAGTCTCAACATCCTTGCGCATCGGCGCCATGAAGCTTTCGGGATAGACGCCCATCCACAATACCGCCGCGGCGATCGGTGCCAGAAGGACCCATTCGCGCCGGGTGAGGTCGGGCATTTTCGCCGCTGCCTCGGTCCGCGCCGTCCCGTAAGCGATCCGCCAGAACAGCAGCAGCATGTAGCTGGCGCCCAGGATGATGCCCGTCGTCGCCACGAACGCCACCCAGGAGTCGGCCTGATAGGCGCCGATCAACGCCAGGAACTCGCCGACGAAGCCGCTCGTCCCCGGCAGGCCGATAGAGGCCATGGTGAAGAGCAGGAAGAACAGAGCGTAGGCCGGCATGTTGTTGGCGACGCCGCCATATTGCGCGATCTCGCGGGTGTGCATGCGGTCGTAGACCACGCCGACGCACAGGAAGAGTGCGCCCGAGACCAGGCCGTGGCTCAGCATGACGATGAGCCCGCCCTCGATCCCCTGCTGGTTCATCGCGAACAGGCCGATCGTGACGAACGCCATGTGGGCGACGGAGGAATAAGCGATCAGCTTCTTCATGTCTTGCTGCACCAGGGCGACCAGCGAGGTGTAGACCACCGCGACCAGGCTTAGCCCCATGACCAGCCAGAACAATTCGCTCGACGCCTCCGGGAACATCGGCAGCGAGAAGCGGACGAAGCCGTAGCCGCCGAGCTTCAGCAGCACGCCGGCCAGGATCACCGAGCCAGCGGTCGGCGCCTGCACGTGCGCGTCG
>JBBSLM010000163.1:0-5388 GCA_038255245.1 Sphingomonadales bacterium | reverse complement strand
GGCCGCGCCGATCACTTCGTCGAAGCGGGTGGTGAAGACCTTATAGTCGAAGCTTGGCGGCAAGTCCGACAGCGGCCGGTTCGGGCGGACCGGCATGATCCCGGATTCCGCATCGTCGCCCAGGCCGCCGTCGCTCTCGTCAAACTCCTGATCGGTCGAGGAGCCTTCCTCCTCGACATCGCCCTCGCCTTCCTCCGGCTGGCCGCGAATCTCGGCCTCGCCATCCTGGGCCGTGTCGCCATCGGCATCGTCGTCGCCGTCGGTCTCGGAATCGCCGCCTTCATCCTCATCGCCGCCATCATTGGGATCGTCGGCCGGCGGCAGATCTTCGGTCAATTCGAGGTCGCGGAGCACTTTGCCGACCAGATCGGCGAAGGCGCGCTGATCGTCGAGCGCAAGCGCGAGCGCGTCGAGATCGGCGCCGGCCTTGTCCTCGATCCAGCTGGCGACGAATTTCAGCCCGGCGCGGGCGGCTTCGGGCGGGGCCTTGCCGGTGAGACGCTCGCGGACCAGCAGCCCGACCGCGCTCGACAAAGGCACTTCCTCGCGGTTGCGCGCGCGCACCAGCGGATCGGTGCGCAGCCGCATTTCGGCGAGCTGGTCGAGATTGGCGCGTACCCCGTCCATCGCCCGCGCGCCCAGCGCCTCGACCCGCGCCTGCTCGGCCGCGTCGAACACAGCGCGGGCGATTTCGTCACCGGGCTGGCTTCGCGCGTGGAGCTTTGGGTCGTGATGCCTCAGCTTCAGCGCGGCGGCGTCGGCGAAGCCGCGCGCCTCGGCGACGTCGCGGGCCGACATCGTTCGGCCGGGCATCGGCGCCTTGATGTTTTTGCCCTGCGTCGACGGATTGTCGCTGGTGAAGCTGACTTCCGCCTCCGGCTCCCCGGCAAGCGCCCGCGCCGCGCTGGCCAGCGCGTGGCGGAAGGTTTCCACGGGGGAGTCGCGCTCGGCCACCTCGCGCTTCAGGCCTTGCCCACGGCGCTCTCGGGCAGATCCTTGCCGAACACGCGCTGATAATATTCGGCCACGACGGGCCGTTCGGCCTCGTCGCATTTGTTCAGGAAGGTGAGGCGAAAGGCGAAGCCGACGTCGCCGAAAATCAGCGTGTTCTGCGCCCAGCTGATCACCGTGCGCGGGCTCATCACGGTGGAGATATCGCCGTTGACGAAGCCGGCGCGGGTGAGGCTGGCGACCTTCACCATCTTGTCGACCTCCTCGCGGCCGCCCTCGTGATCATATTCGCCCGACTTGGCGAGGACGATGCGGGCTTCGGTCTCGGCGGGGAGATAGTTGAGCGTGACGACGATGTTCCAGCGGTCCATCTGGCCCTGATTGATCTGCTGCGTGCCATGATAAAGCCCGGTCGTGTCGCCCAGGCCGATCGTGTTGGTGGTCGCGAACAGGCGGAAATAGGGATTGGCGCGGATCACGCGATTCTGGTCGAGCAGGGTCAATTTGCCCTCCGCCTCCAGCACGCGCTGGATGACGAACATCACGTCGGGGCGGCCGGCATCATATTCGTCGAAGACCAGAGCGGTCGGCGTCTGCAGCGCCCAGGGAAGCAGGCCTTCCTTGAACTCGGTGACCTGCTGCCCGTCCTTCAGCACGATCGCGTCGCGGCCGATCAGGTCGATGCGGCTGACATGGGCATCGAGGTTGATGCGGACGAGCGGCCAGTTCAGCCGGGCGGCGACCTGCTCGATGTGGGTGGATTTCCCGGTGCCGTGATAGCCCTGGATCATCACCCGGCGATTTTTCGCGAAGCCGGCGCAGATGGCGAGCGTGGTGTCGTGATCGAAGACATAGGCCGGATCGAGATCGGGCACGCGCTCGTCGGCCTCCGAGAAGGCCGGGACTTCGAGATCGCTGTCGAGGCCGAAGAGATCGCGGACCTTCTTAATCTGGTCCGGCGCGTCCATCACGGTGGACGAACGGCTCTCGGGATTGACGTTGGGCAGGCTGGCCATCTTGGAAACTCGCGGGAATGGGTTGCAGGCTGCCTAGAGACTCGCCCACGCCGCCGCAACGATCAAGAGGCGGGATCGGGCGCAGGGTCCGGCATCGGGAAGCAGGCGGGCATCCGCTCGATCAGGGCGCGATCGCCCTCGATCGCGATGTCGCCGTCGGCGATCGCGGCGTCGAGCGGGCGGTTGCCATAGATGATGCTGGCGATGGCGCTGGGATCGCCGATCACGGCCATGTCGGGCCGCTCGATCTCGCCGCGCCCGATCGCGATCTCGCCATCCTTGCGTATCCAGAAAAAGTCCTGGCCGTGCATGCGCAACTGCAGCCGGCCGGCCCAGTCCCCCGCCGCCTCGTCGCTGAACATGGTGCGCAGCGACAGCATCAGCGAGACGGGGCTGAACGGGCGGCCCGGATCGTGCCGGGGCGAGCGGACCGCCCAGCGGCCCATCGCCTGGAAGATCGGCGCGGCCTCATAACCCCAGCGGGTCAGCTCATAGACCTGCACCGAGGCGGGGGGCGGCAACTTGCGCTTGCGCAATATGCCGGCGGCCTCGAGGCCCTCCAAGCGCTCCGTCAGTACCTTCGCGCTGATCCCGTTCAGCGACGTCTTGAGCCCCGAGAAACGGCGGGGGCCGAGCAGCAATTCACGCATCACCGGCATCGCCCAGCGTTCCCCGAACAGGTCCATCGCGTGGGCCGCGGCGCAGGCATCGTCGTAACGCTTCTTGTCCGGCCAATTCGCTCGGCTCGTCTCTTTTTGTAACTCCATGGTTGCTTTTTGTAACCTCGGTAGGCAGAAAAGGCAAGCAGCGATTCGCCGATATGAACAGCGTTTGGGAGGAAAATATGAGCCGGATGATCTTCGTGAACTTGCCCGTGACGGACCTCGAGCGCTCCAAGGCTTTCTATGCGGCGGTCGGCGCGGCCAACGAGCCGAAGTTCAGCAACGAGGCGGCGGCGATGATGAAATTCTCCGACGAGGTGAACGTCATGCTGCTCACCCACGATTTTTGGCGCACCTTCACGAGCAAGGAGATACCCGACGCGCACAAGGTGGCGCAGGTGTTGCTCGCGCTTTCGGCCGACAGTCCCGCAGCGGTCGACCAGATGGTCGAGGACGCCAAGTCGGCCGGCGGCGTCACCGATCCGACCCCGAAGCAGGACATGGGCGGCATGATGTACGGGCGCAGCTTTGAGGATCCGGACGGACACATCTGGGAAGTGATGTGGATGGACGCCGCGGCCGCCGAGGCTGGCGCCGAATCGTTCGAAAACGCCTGAGCGACCGGACGGAGGAGACGGCGACATGGACCAGCATGAGCAACAGGGCCCGACGACGGGCGTTACCCCCCACCTCACCATTCTCGATCGCCGCGCGCTCGAGGCCATTGCCTTTTACGAGCGCGCCTTTGGTGCGGAGCAGGCGATGCCGCCGATGCTGGCGGGCGGGATTCCCGGCATGGCCGAAGGCGACGAGCGGGTCATGCACGCGCACCTGAAGATCAACGGCGGCTCGTTGATGCTGAACGATGCGTTCCCCGAATATACGAGCGACAAGACCGATCACGGCGCCCTCCCCGCCCACACGACTTTGCACCTGCAGGTCGATGACGCCGACACTTGGTTCGATCGGGCTGTCGCCGCAGGAGCGCAAATTACCATGCCGCTCGGCGATCAATTCTGGGGCGACCGCTACGGTCAGGTGAAGGACCCGTTCGGGCACAGCTGGTCGATCGGCGCGCCGGTGAAGAGCTGAGCCGATGTCGTTCCAGGCCTATCTCGACACGATCGAGCAAAAGTCCGGGAAAGACGCTGCGGCGTTGCGGGCGTGGGGCGCCGCAAAGGGCTTCAGCGAGGACGGCGGCTTGAAGCCCGGCATCAAGGCGACCGCGATCACCGACGCGGCCAAGGCTGAGCTGGGCCTGGGCCACGGTCACGCCATGGCGGTCTACGCCCTGCTCAGCGGCAAGAAAAAGCAAGGCGACGCCTGAAGCGCCGAGCGAGGAGAGAGACGATGACCAAGCTTACGACGTGCCTGTGGTCCAACTACACGGCCGAGGAACAAGCGGAATTCTACACCTCGCTGCTGCCGGACGGCCGCGTCATCAGCATTCATCGCACGCCCGCGGACACGCCGTCGCAGAAGGCAGGCGACGTCATCACGGCGGAGTTCGAGCTCGATGGCCGCAAGTTCATGCTCCTCAACGGCGGACCGCTGTTCACCCACAGCGAAGCGGTAAGTTTCGTGATCTCCACCGAGGACCAGGCCGAGACCGACCGGCTCTGGGACGAAATTGTCGGTAATGGTGGCGCGGAGAGCCAGTGCGGCTGGTGCAAGGACAAATGGGGAGTGAGCTGGCAGATCACCCCCAAGCAGCTGATCGATCTGGTCTTTGCCAATCCCGATCCGGCCAGCGCGAGGCGGGCGATGGAGGCGATGATGCAGATGCAGAAAATCGACATCGCGGCGATCGAGCGCGCCGCGGCCGGCGAAAGCGTGGACGCCTGAACATGCCGGTCAACCCGCACGCCGCCATCACCATCACCGCCTTCGACTGGGTGCCCGATTTCGCCAAGGGGCTGGTCCGCGACCTCAGGGTTCGCTGGGCGCTGGAGGAAGTGGGCCAATCCTATGCCGTGCGCTATCTGCATGGCGGCGAACAGAAGCAGCCGCCGCACCGGGCGCTGCAGCCGTTCGGGCAGGTGCCGACCTATGAAGAAGGCGATTTGACCCTCTTCGAATCCGGCGCGATCGTGATGCATATCGGCGAACGGTTCGGCGGGCTGGTGCCGACCGATCCGGCGGCGCGCGCTCGGGTCGCGGAATGGGCCTTCGCGGCGCTGAATACAGTCGAACCGCCAATCATGGACCTGGCAATCGCAATGCTGTTCGAGGCGGATCAACCCTGGTCGAAGCCGCGCCTGCCCTCGGTCAGGGAGCGGATCGGCGAGCGGCTGGCCGAATTGTCCGAGCGTTTGGGCGAAAGCGAGTGGCTCGACGGGGAGTTTTCGGCCGCCGATCTGCTGATGGTCACCGTGCTGCGCAATTTGCGGGGCAGCAAGCTGGTCGAGGCGCACGATAATCTTGCCGCCTACCAGGCGCGGGGCGAGGTGCGGCCGGCCTTCCAGCGGGCGCTGGCGGATCAACTCGCCGGCTTCACCGCCGATCCGCCCCCGGGCTGGGCCTAGGGGCCGGCACGATGGCGCGGATCGTCACGGCATTTCAGGGCGCGCTTGCCGCCAAGCGCGCCGATTTTCGCGCGCCAGAAACCGTGTGACGGCGGGAGAGCGGAGAAACGCCATGACCTATATCGAAGGCTTCCTGATCCCCTGTCCCGTCGCCAACAAGGCGGCCTATCTCGAACATGCCGAGGGCGTCGCGGCGATGTTCCAGGGCCTCGGTGCCACCCGCACCGTGCAGGC
>JBBSLM010000162.1:0-5407 GCA_038255245.1 Sphingomonadales bacterium | reverse complement strand
CTTCTGATCCTCATTCAGGATGAAGCCGCCCTTCGCCTGCAGCTTGGCGAGCATCTCGTCGTAAATCGCGTCGACCAGCAGCACGGCATTGTCCGACGAGCAGGACGCGGCCTCGTCCAGCGTCTTGGAAATGCGGATCTTCTCCGCCGCCTCGTCCAGATCGGCGGTCTCATCCACCGTGATCACCGCATTGCCCGCGCCGACGCCGAGCGCCGGGGTGCCGCTGGAATAAGCCGCCTTCACCATCGGGTTGCCCCCGGTGGCGAGGATGCGGTCGCATTGGCGCATCAATTCGTTGGTTTTGTCGAGGCTCGGCGTCTCGATCGCGATGATCAGGTCGGCCGGCGCGCCCATCCGCTCCAGCGCCGCGCGCATCTTGTCGACGACCAGTTTGTTGGTCAGCTTCGCCCGCGGGTGCGGCGCGATGATGATGGAGTTGCGGCCCTTCACCGCATTGATCGCCTTGATCACCGGCGTCGCTTCCGGATTGGTCGACGGCGACAGCGCCCCGATCACGCCCACCGGCTTGGCCAGCACGACGATCTCGCGTTCCGGATACTCCGCGATCACGCCGACCGACACGTCGTCGATAATGTCCATCAGCGCCGCGCGAGTCTTGCGGAAGATCTTCAGATATTTGCCGTCATAATTGCCCAGCTGCGTCTCCTCGAACGTGTGGCGGGCAATCTCTTCGGCGGTGCCGGGCCGGGCGACGGCCCAGACCATCGCACGGATCAGCTCGTCCACCCGCTCCTGGCTGGCATGCTCGATCACTGCCTGCGCTGCGCGCGAGCGCTCGACCAAAGCGGCAATCTCCGCCGAAGCCTGCGCCTGCTCGTCGCTCGCGAAAATCCGTTCCTGCACGCCCATGTCACCAACTCCTTTGCCAGCGCACCTAGCGACGCACACGCCCGATTTCCAGTTTCCC
This sequence comes from Sphingomonadales bacterium, assembly GCA_038255245.1. Classification (GTDB taxonomy): domain Bacteria; phylum Pseudomonadota; class Alphaproteobacteria; order Sphingomonadales; family Sphingomonadaceae; genus Allosphingosinicella. The sequence goes on along the minus strand of JBBSLM010000162.1, from coordinate 4,479 downwards.
GCCCGGACCAATCATTCGTCATGCCGGGCTTGATTGCTACGGTCGCCATGTCCCCCGGACATGGCTGGAGACGTCCGGGGGACGTCTCCACCGTTGCAATGGCATCCACCTTACTTTCTAGCCGGAAGAAGTTGGACCCCGGATCAAGTCCGGGGTGACGATTTGGAGAGTCACATGAAACTCGGTTCGCTCAAATCCGGCCGCGACGGTCGTCTGGTCGTGGTCAGCGACGATCTCGCCTGGTGCGCGGACGCGACTCATATCGCCCCGACGCTGCAGGCCGCGCTCGACGATTGGGACGCGGTCGCCCCTCGGCTCGAACTGCTCGCGACCGATCTCGCCCATGAGGCGATCCCAATGATGCGCTTCCACGAGCGGCAGGCCGACGCGCCTTTGCCGCGCGCTTATCAGTGGGCCGACGGCTCGGCCTATGTGAACCACGTTGCCCTGGTCCGTCAGGCGCGCGGCGCGGAGATGCCGGAAAGCTTCTGGACCGATCCTTTGATGTATCAAGGCGCGTCGGACGAAATGCTCGGCCCGCGCGACCCGATCCCGCTCGCCGACGAAAGCTGGGGCTGCGACCTTGAGGCGGAAGTCGTAATCGTCACCGGCGACGTCCCCCAGGGCGTGACCCGCGAAGAAGCACTCGGCCACATCAAATTGATCGGCCTCGTCAACGACGTGTCCCTGCGCAACCTCATCCCCGCCGAGCTCGCCAAGGGTTTCGGTTTCGTCCAGTCCAAGCCCGCTTCGGCGCTGTCGCCCGTCCTCGTTAGCCCCGACACGCTCGGTGACGCGTGGAAGGACGGCAAGCTGCACGGCGTGCTGAAGGTCGATCTGAACGGCCAGCCCTTCGGCCGCGCAGACGCCGGCGAAGACATGACCTTCGATTTCGGCACCCTCGTCGCCCACCTCGCCAAGACGCGAAACCTGAGCGCCGGCACGATCATTGGCTCCGGCACCGTCTCCAACCGCGATTCCGATGGCGGCCCCGGCAAACCCGTAGATCGTGGCGGCCGCGGCTATTCCTGCCTCGCCGAAATCCGCACCGTCGAAACCATCCTCGACGGCCAGGCCGCAACGCCGTTCCTGAAGAGCGGCGACACCGTCCGCATCTGGATGGAAGATGCCACCGGCCACTCCATCTTCGGCGCGATCGAGCAAGTGGTGGAGCAAGCCTAAAAAAACCGGCTTGGCTGAGCTTGTCGAAGCCCGCTCCTTCTTTCGGAGCAGTGAGGAAAAGAAGAGGCCTTCGACAAGCTCAGGCAAGCCGGATCAAAGGGTTGCGCCTTCGCCAGCCCCGGTCCATCCCCCACCCATGAACCGCCTCCTGCTCGCGACCCTCGCCCTCGCAATCGCCGCTCCCGCCACCGCCCAGCGCCGCGCCGCGCCGGAGCCCCCGGCGAGCCTCACCGCGCTCGCCGATCAGGTCAGCGAGCAGCGCCTGCGCGCCGACATCGAGCGGCTCGTCGGCTTCGGCACCCGTCACACCCTCTCCGACCAGGACCACCCGACCCGCGGCATCGGCGCCTCGCTGCGCTGGACCCGCGCCGAGTTCGAGCGGATCGGCCGCGAATGCGGCGGCTGCCTCACCTTCGCGGAGCCGGAGGAAATGGTCACCGCCCCGCCGCGCGTGCCCACGCCCACCCGTATCCGCAACGTCATCGCCATCCAGCGCGGCACCACCGATCCGAACCGCGTGATCATCATCACCGGCCATATCGACAGCCGCGTCACCGACGTGATGGACTCGACCAGCGACTCGCCCGGCGCGAATGACGACGGCTCCGGCACCGTCGCAGTGGTCGAGGCGGCGCGAGTGCTCTCGAAGCATCGCTTCCCCGCCACCATCGTCTATGCCGCGCTTTCCGGCGAGGAGCAGGGGCTGCACGGCGGCCGCATCCTCGCCAATTACGCCCGCGAACAGGGCTGGCAGGTCGAGGCCAATCTCAACAACGACATCATCGGCAACAGCTGCGGCTCGGACGGGGTGTGCGACGACGACAATGTCCGCGTCTTTTCCGAAGGCCTGCGCTGGCAGGGCGGCGTCGAGATTCGCGGCCAGGTCCGCAGCCTCGGCGGAGAGAACGACTCGCCCGGCCGCAACCTCTCCCGCTGGTTGGCGACGCTGGCGAGCAATCTCGGCCTCGGCCTCGAAGTCCGCCAGATCTGGCGCAACGACCGCTTCGGCCGCGGCGGCGACCATACCGAATTCCTGAACGCCGGCTTCCCCGCCGTGCGCTTCTCGGTCGCGGTCGAAGATTACGACCATCAGCACCAGGACCTGCGGACAGAGAACGGCACCGTCTATGGCGACACGATCGCCGAGATGGATTTCGCCTATTTGCGCAAGGTGACGGCGCTGAACGTCGCGGCGCTGGCGGCGCTGGCGCGGGCGCCGATGCCGCCGGAGGCTAGGGCCGTAGGGGCAGTTCAGACTGACGCGATGGTTTCTTGGACCCCAGTCCGGGAGGCAGAAAGTTACGTTGTTCGGTGGCGCCGGACGGATAGCGCGCAATGGCAGCATAGTTTGAGAGTAAATGGCGCCAGGACGATGGGCGAACCTTGTACGGCTATGCTCGATCAGCACCATGTTCCGATCGAGCGGATGCGGGACTGCGTTGTGTTTCTGCGCGGCATCCGCGTCGACGATTGGGTCTTCGGCGTCTCCTCGGTCGCGGCGGACGGCTCGGAGAGCCCGGTCGCCTCGGCCGTGCCCGGCGGCGCCTTCCGCCCCTGGACCCCGCCGCCGCCCGCGCCGGCGCGGCCACAATAATCTCCGCTCATCTCGAGCAGCCGTCGAGCTTGTCGAGACGGCGACCGTCGAGAGATCATCTCCGGGTCTCTCGACGACGCGTCTCGGCTGCGCTCGACGCTGGCTCGAGATGAGCGGTGGTTGAGGGTCGCCGCTGTCCTACTCGCCCCCCACTCCCTATATCCCGCCCATGACCACTCCCCGCTGCTCCCCTTCTGCCCCCTTCAAAAGCCCGAAAGGTTCAGCCCCGTTTTTTGCCCCAGGGGGTGTGAACCTTCAGCACCTTTCGCGCGAAAACCGCCTTCGGATCGTCTCCGCCCCGAGTCGGTTCTGACCGCATGACCCGCAAACCCAAGAAGGCCGAATTCCCCACCCGCGAGCAGATCCTCGCCTTCATCGCCTCGTCCGACACGGCCGCTGGCAAGCGCGAGATCGGCAAGGCGTTCGGGCTGAAGGGCGAGGAGAAGATCGCGCTGAAGCGGCTGCTGCGCGACATGGGCGACGAGGGGCTGATCGACGCCGGCCCCGGCCGCGCCTTCCACAAGATGGGCGGCGTGCCGAAGGTGACGGTGCTGCGCATCGTCCATATCGACGATGCCGGCCGCGCCGTGGCGGTGCCGGAGCGGTGGGAAGGCGAGGGCGAGCCGCCGCGCCTGCGCGTGATGGAGCGCAAGGGGCAGGGGGCAGCGCTCGGCATCGGCGACCGCATCCTCGCGCGCAACGAGGAGCAGAATGGCGGCTGGACCGCCTTCCCGATGAAGAAATTGCTGAAGGGCAGCGAACTGGTCCTCGGCGTCGTTCACAAGGAAGGCGACAATCACTGGCTCAAGCCCGTCGAGAAGAAGGAGCGGCGCGAGCTGCCCATCTCCGATCTCGGCGAGGCGCAACCCGGCGATCTGGTGCTGGCCGAGAAAACCGGCCGCCCGCCGCGCCTCACCGCCCGCGTCGACGCCGTGCTCGGCGACCCCTTCGCCCCCCGCAGCTTCAGCCTGATCGCGATCCACAAGCATAATATCCCGCACACTTTCCCCGACGAGGTGCTGGCGGACGCCGAAAAGATGGCGCGATTACCCTTAGATCCTCCCCTGCATTTGCAGGGGAGGGGGACCGCTCGCGAAGCGAGTGGTGGAGGGGCCGCCGTCGAAGACGGCGGACTTGCGTCCGCCGCCCCTCCACCCCCGGCTTCGTCGGCGGTCCCCCTCCCCGAGAAAACTCGGGGAGGATCAGAAAGGGAAGACCTCACCCACATTCCGATCGTAGCGATCGATCCCGCCGACGCGCGCGATCATGACGATGCGGTCTGGGCCACGCCGGACGACGACGCGACCAATGCGGGCGGCTGGAAGGCGATCGTCGCCATCGCCGACGTCAGTTTTTACGTCCGTCCGAACAGCGCGCTCGATCGCGAGGCCCGCAAGCGCGGCAACAGCGTCTATTTCCCCGACCGCGTCGTGCCGATGCTCCCCGAAATCCTCTCGGCGGACGTCTGCAGCCTGAAGCAGGGCGAGGACCGCGCTGCGATGGTTTGCCATTTGCAGATCAGCAAGGATGGCGCGCTCAAGTCCTGGCGTTTCACCCGCGGTCGCGTCCGCATCCGCGCCAACATTGCCTATGAGGATGCGCAGGCGATGATGGATCGGATCGAGGGGAAAAAAGATCCGTTCGTGTCGAGCGACGTCGAGACACACATTCCAGCGCCCCACGGCACAGGCTTCTCGACTTCG
>JBBSLM010000161.1:0-5459 GCA_038255245.1 Sphingomonadales bacterium | reverse complement strand
GGCGCCGCGGCGATGGCCGAACAGGATCGCCTCCAGCATGGTTTCGGGCAGAGCGGCGCAATTGACCGCGACGAAGCTCTCCCGCGCACGCGGGGAAGAAGAGTGGATATAGCGGGCGATGCCTTCCTTGCCGGTGCCGGTCTCGCCGAGCACGAGGACGGAGGCGTCGCTGCCCGCGATCCGCTCGACGAAATCGAGCAGGCGGGTGCTGGCCGGATCGGCACAGGCGGGACGGTCGGCGGGACGAACCAATTCGGCCGCGAGGGCGAGCCCGAAATAAAGGTCGGTCGCCGGGAAGGTCAGCCTGGCGGGGCGGCCGGGCGCCATGACCAGGCTCGGCGCGCCGTTCTTCTCGACGATGATCACGTCGCCGGGGCGGGCATTGGCTTCTTCGGCGACGGTCAGGATGGACGGGCCGATGCCGCGCTCGCCGCCGGAAACGGGGACGCATTCCAGCCCGGCATCGTTCAGCCACGCGGTCAGCGTGGGGTACGCCGCCATCGCATTGCTGCTCAATCCGATCATTCAGAAAACCCCCGCCAGATGCCGAACGGCGGTCAGGCCGCTCGCGTGATCATTAAGGCAAAGGCCGTGCCAATATCGTTAATGGGGGATGTGCCCAGAGGGCCGGGACCCGCGGAAAAGCGCCGCGTCAAATGGTTGACGGCTCCTTGCCGCCGGCACGTCGGAAAGCCGACGCGAAATTCTTCGATTAAAGATGATCCGCAACCCGCCGTTACTGGCTTTCGTGGCAGTTCCCGGACGGTGCCGGTCTGCCCAGCATTTGAGCGGGAAAGGAATATGAAATGAGCGTAATCAACACCAATACCGCCGCACTGCGGGCGCAGAACGGTAGCCGTCAGGCCAACGTTTCGCTGCAGACGGCGATGGAGCGTTTGTCGAGCGGAAAGCGCATCAACAGCGCGAAGGACGATGCCGCCGGCCTCGCCATCGCCAGCAAGATGACGTCGCAGATCCGCGGCATGAATCAGGCGATCCGCAACAGCAATGACGGTATCTCCTTCGCCGCGACCGCCGAAGGCGGCCTCAGCGAAGTGACCAACATGCTGCAGCGTATCCGCGAGCTGGCGGTGCAGTCGGCCAACGGCACTTATTCGTCGTCCGACCGTACCAACCTCAATTCCGAGGTGACCGAACTCAAGGCCCAGATCACCAATGTTCTGGCCACCAGCGAGTTCAACGGAACGCGTATCTTCAACAGCAACGCTTCGGGTGGCACCTATGCCGCCGCTTCGGGTGCGGTTGCGATCCAGACGGGCGTCAACAGCGGCGACACGGTTTCGATCAGCTTCTCTTCGCTGTCGGACCTGGCCGCGGCCACCGCGGTCGACACGGTCGCCAACGCCGGCACGGCGCTGGGCAACGTCGATACCGCGCTGACCAACGTCAACGCCACCCGGGCCAAATTGGGCGCCGCCCAGAGCCGCCTGGAATCGACGGTGAACAATTTGTCGAGCAACGTGACGAACCTGAGCGATGCGCGCTCGCGGATCGAGGATGCGGACTTCTCGCAGGAGACGTCGAACCTCGCCCGGGCGCAGATCCTGAGCCAGGCCTCCACGGCCATGCTGGCCCAGGCCAACCAGTCGCAGCAGAACGTTTTGTCTCTGCTTCGCTAAGCCACGGCACCGTCCGCACGTGGAGCCCCGGCGTTGAAACACGCCGGGGCTTTGGCGATTCTGGGATGATGATGACTGCCGACTGGCCTGAGCTTGTCGAAGGGCGCCTCTTCCTTGCGAATGAGAGGGGAAGAAGGAGCTGCCTTCGACAAGCTCAGGCAAGCCGGGTCTGGTTCGCCTCCCCACCCTTCCCTATAGCGCCTCCGCATGGAGCGCCTGGACGGGGGCGCGGCGGTCCCGGCCTCTTTGCGCGGCGGTATCGTCGCGCTCGGCAATTTCGATGGATTTCATCTCGGCCACCAGGCGGTGGCCGGCCGCGCCGTCGAGCGCGCGCGGGCCGAAGGGCGACCTGCTTTGGTCGCGACGTTCGATCCGCATCCGGTCCGGCACTTTCGGCCCGACACGCCGCCCTTTCGCCTGACCAGCCTGGACCAGCGCGAACGGCTGTTCGCCGCCGCCGGGGCCGACGCGATGCTGGTCTTCCACTTCGGCGCGGAACTGGCGGCGGTGACGGCGGAGGATTTCGTCGCGGACTGGCTGGCGGCGCGGATCGGCGCGGCCGGGATCGTCACTGGCGAGGATTTCACCTTCGGACATAAGCGCGGCGGCAATGTCGCGGTGCTGCGGGAACTGGCCCCGGCGCAGGGCATGAGCGTCGATGCGGTCGGCCCGGTCAGCGATGCGGGCGGGCCGATCTCGTCGAGCCGCATCCGGGACGCGCTGCGCAGCGGCGATTGCCACGAGGCGGCGCGGCTGCTGACCCGGCCATTCGCGATAGAGGGTGTCGTCGAGCATGGCGACAAGCGCGGCCGCGAGCTCGGCTATCCGACCGCCAACATGAGCATGGGCAGCTATTTGCGCCCGCGCTTCGGCGTCTATGCGGTGCGCGGGCGGCTGCCCGATGGACGTATCGTGGAGGGCGTCGCCAATCTCGGCATTCGCCCCACCTTCGTTCCGCCGAAGGAATTGCTGGAGCCCTATTTCTTCGATTTCTCCGGCGATTTGTACGGCCAGTGCATCGAGGTCGAGCTGATCCGCCACCTGCGTGACGAAATGCGGTTCGACGCCATGGACGCGCTGGTCGCGCAGATGCAGCGTGACGAGGCGGAGGCGCGGACCGTCCTTGCAGCGCAGCAATAGGCCTTCTTTCCGCCGCAGCCTTGCTCTAAGCGCTCCACCCAAATGTCAGAGAAACCAGACTGGCGGGACACCGTTTTCCTGCCCAAGACCGAATTCCCGATGAAAGCCGGCCTTTCCCAGAAAGAGCCGGGCATATTGGCGCGCTGGGAAGAGGGCGGCCTCTACGGCCGCCTGCGCGCCGCCCGCGCCGGGCGCGAACGCTTCATCCTGCATGACGGCCCGCCTTATGCGAATGGCGACATCCACATGGGCCACGCGATGAACAAGGTCCTGAAGGACATTGTCGTGCGCTCGCAGAGCCTGCTGGGGAAGGACGCGCCTTACGTCCCCGGCTGGGACTGCCACGGCCTGCCGATCGAGTGGAAGGTCGAGGAGCAGTACCGCAAGCAGAAGCTGGACAAGGATCAGGTGCCCAAGGCGCAGTTCCGCGCCGAATGCCGGGCCTATGCGGCCAAATGGGTCGCGGTGCAGCGCGAGCAGTTCAAGCGGCTCGGCGTGATGGGCGAGTGGGACGATCCCTATCTTACGATGAATTTCGCCGCCGAGGCCGCGATCGTCGGCGAATTGTTGAAATTCGCCGAGAGCGGCCAGGTCTATCGCGGCGCCAAGCCGGTGATGTGGTCGCCGGTGGAGAAGACCGCTCTGGCCGAGGCCGAGGTGGAATATGAGGATGTGGTCTCGACCCAAATCGATGTCGGGTTCGAGATCGTCGAGAGCCCGATCCCGGAGCTGGTCGGCGCGCATGCGGTGATCTGGACGACGACGCCGTGGACGATCCCGGTCAACCAGGCGATCGCTTATGGAGATGACGTTGAGTACGCGCTGGTCGATGTGACCCGCTATGGCGGTGCCTTCGACCCAGAGCAGATGACACAAGAGCAAGCTGACGAATGGGGCAGGCTTAGAGAAAAGCTTCCGCGAAAGATCCTGGTCGCGCTGCCGCTAGTAGAAGAACTGGGCAAACGCCTCGGGCTGGAAATGATCCGGGTTTTGAATAGCCGTCCGATAGGCAAAGGCGCCGACCTAGCCGGCACCATCGCCCGCCATCCGATGCACCACCTCGGCGGCTTCTTCGCGAAGCCTCGCCCCTTCCTCCCCGCCGCGCACGTCACGACGGACGCGGGCACGGGCCTGGTCCACATGGCGCCGGATCATGGCGAGGAGGATTTCGAGGTCTGCAAGGCGGCCGGAATCGGCCCCGTGTTCGCGGTCGAGGGCGACGGCAAGTATCGGGCGGACTGGGGCTGGCTCGGCGGCCAGGGCAGCGTCATCAACCAGAAGTTCAACGCGCCGGACGGGCCGATCTGCACGGATCTGCGCGCGGCGGGGGCGTTGCTGTCGGCGAGCGCGGATTTCAAGCATAGCTACCCGCATAGCTGGCGTTCAAAGGCGCGGGTGATCCAACGCGCGACGCCGCAATGGTTTATCGGGATGGATCGTCCCCTCGGTTTCTCGACTTCGCTCGAAACGAACGGAACCGGGGACAGCGCACAACAACAACCGTTCGCTTCGAGCGAAGTCGAGAAGCCCGCTTCGGGCAACGCCCCCACCCTCCGCAATCTCGCGCTCGACGCCATCGAACGCACCCGTTGGGTGCCGGAGAAATCGCGCAACCGCATTCAGGCGATGGTCGAGGGGCGCCCGGACTGGGTGATTTCGCGCCAGCGCGCCTGGGGCGTGCCGATCGCGCTTTATCTGAACAAGCAGACGGGCGAATATCTGCGCGATCCGGCGGTCAATGCGCGGATCGTGGCGGCGTTCGCGGAAGGCGGCGCGGATGCGTGGTTCGCGGCGGATCATCAGGCCTTGCTCGGGGATGCTTATGACGCGGCCGATTACGCGCCGCAGAACGACATTCTCGACGTCTGGTTCGACAGCGGCTGCACCCACGTTTTCACCGTCGAGGCGCGCTACGGCAAGGATGCGCGCGCAGACCTCTATCTGGAAGGCTCCGACCAGCATCGCGGCTGGTTCCAATCCTCGCTGCTGGAAAGCTGCGGCACGCGCGGACGGGCACCGTACGCGCAGGTCCTCACGCATGGCTTCGCGCTCGATCCGCAGGGCAAGAAGATGTCGAAGAGCGACGGCAATACCGTCGATCCGCTCAAGATCATGGCCGAAAGCGGCGCGGATATCCTGCGCCTTTGGGTCGCCTCGACCGATTATTTCGAGGATGTGCGGATCGGGAAGGAAATCCTGTCCGGCACCAATGATTCCTATCGCAAGCTCAGGAACACCTTCCGTTATCTGCTCGGCGCGCTGGACGGGTTTGCGGAGGCCGAACGCGTGCCGGTCGCCGAAATGCCGGAGCTGGAGCGCTGGGTGCTGCACCGGCTGAGCGTGCTGGACGGCGAACTGAAGGCGGCTGCGAACGATTATGAATTCAACCGCTACACGCGGGCGATCATGGCGTTCGCCAATGACGATTTGAGCGCCTTCTTCTTCGATGTGCGCAAGGACGTGCTCTATTGCGATCAGGGCCCGACCTTGCCCGGCGGGACGCTCAAGCGCCGCGCCTATCGCACCGTGCTCGACATTGTGTTCCACGCGCTGGTGCGCTGGATGAACCCGATCCTCGCCTTCACCACCGAAGAAGTGTGGACCACGCGCTTTCCGGATGCGGAATCGGTGCATCTGCTCGAATGGCCGCAGATCGATGCGGGCTGGCGGGACGAGGCG
>JBBSLM010000160.1:0-5470 GCA_038255245.1 Sphingomonadales bacterium | reverse complement strand
GTCGCGCCGGCCATGACCGTCAGCGCGATCAATGGAAGATCGCAGCCGCATCCGTCGCCCACTGCCCCGCCGACATCCGCGAGACCGCTGCCCACATCGGCGACGCCGTCGCCCTTCTTCCTGCGCTTGCGCCGATTCCACCCGAACATGCGCTCCGCCCTCCCAGAAAGGCAGGCTTACAGCGTCCGCGCGCGCTCTTCGACCTCGAACAGTTCCAGATTGTCGCCCGGCTTGATGTCGTTCGTGTCGGCGAGCAACACGCCGCATTCGAGGCCGGCAATGACCTGCGGCACGTCGTCCTTGAACCGGCGCAGCGACGAAATGGTCGTCTTCGAGACGATGACGTCGTCGCGGGTGAGGCGCGCATTGAGCCCCTTGCGGATGACGCCTTCGAGCACGAGCAGGCCGGCGGCCTTGTCCTTCTTGCCCGCCGGGAAGACCTCGCGGACTTCGGCGCGGCCGACGACCGTCTCGATGATCTCGGGTCCAAGCTCGCCCGCCATCGCTTCACGCACCCAATCGGTCAGGTGATAGATGACGTCGTAATAGCGAAACTCGACCTTATGCCGCTCGGCGATCTCGCGCGCCTTGGCATTGGGACGGACGTTGAAACCGATGATCGGCGCATTGCTGGCCGAAGCCAGGGTCACGTCGCTTTCGGTGATCGCGCCCGCGCCCGCATGGAGCACGCGGACCTTGATCTCGTCGGTCGAGATGCGGTTTAGCGCATTCACGATCGCCTCGACCGAGCCCTGCACGTCGGCCTTCACCAGGATCGGGAATTCGATCGTCGCATTGGCCTTGTCGGCGAACATATTCTCCAGGCTGATCGGCGCGTTGGTCGTCCGCTTGCGATCGGACACGCTCTGCCGATAGGCGGCGACCTCGCGGGCGCGCGCCTCATTCTCGACCACCGTCAGGGTATCGCCGGCGGAAGGCACGCCGCCCAGGCCAAGCACCTCGACGGGCGTGGACGGACCGGCTTCCTTCACTTGCTTGCCCTTGTCGTCGAGCAAAGCGCGAACCTTGCCGCTGACCGAGCCGACGACGAAGATGTCGCCGACCTTCAGCGTTCCGCGCTGCACCAGCACGGTGGCGAGCGGGCCGCGGCCCTTGTCCAGCCTGGCCTCGATCACCGCGCCTTCGGCCGGACGATCGGGATTGGCCTTGAGCTCGAGGATTTCGGCCTGCAGCTGGATCGCCTCCAGCAATTTGTCGAGACCGGTCTTCTTGGCCGCGGATACTTCCACGTCCTGGACGTCGCCGCCCATATCCTCGACGATGATCTCGTGCTGGAGCAATTGCTCGCGCACTTTCTGCGGATTGGCTTCCGGCTTGTCGACCTTGTTGATCGCGACGATCATCGGCACGCCGGCGGCCTTGGTGTGATTGATGGCCTCGATCGTCTGCGGCATGATCGCATCGTCCGCCGCCACGACCAGCACGACGATGTCGGTGACGTTGGCGCCGCGCGCGCGCATCTCGCTGAAGGCCTCATGGCCCGGCGTGTCGAGGAAGGTCACCTTCGACTTGTCCGGCAGCGCGACCTGATAGGCGCCGATATGCTGCGTGATGCCGCCCGCCTCCCCCGACTGGACGGTGGCGCCGCGGATCGCGTCGAGCAATGACGTCTTGCCGTGGTCGACATGGCCCATGATCGTGACCACCGGCGGACGCGGCTTCAGCGTCTCCGTCGCATCGACATCCTCTTCGGTCTGGATGTCCGCGTCGCTCTCGCTGACGCGCGTGATATTGTGGCCGAACTCGGTGACCAGCAATTCGGCGGTGTCCTGATCGATGTCCTGATTGACCGTGACGACGACGCCCATCTTGAACAAAGCCTTCACCAGGTCCGCGGCCTTTTCGGCCATGCGGTTGGCGAGCTCGGCAACGGCGATCTGATCCGGCACGATGACATCGCGCACCTGCTTCGCGGCGGGACCGCTCTGCTGGTGGTGACGCCGGTCCTTCTCGCGGGCCCGGCGGAGCGCGGCGAGGCTGCGCGTGCGCGCATCGCCATCGTCGCCCGACAAGGCGCGGGTGACGGTGAGCCGGCCCGACGGCCGGCGGTCGTCGCCACGGCCGCGGGCCGGGCGCGCGGCGGGCTCGGGGCGCTTGACCTGAACAAAGCGGCTCGGCTTGGGGCCTTCCGGCGCGGCGGCGCGCTCGGGCGCTGCTTCCTCTGCCGGCGCGGGCGGCGCTTCGGCGGCACGCTTGGCCTCCGCCTCGGCGGCGACGCGCGCTTCTTCCTCGGCGCGGCGATTGTCATCGGCGCGGCGCTTTTCGCCTTCGGTGGCGGCCAGGGCTTCGCGATCCTCGCGGCGGCGGGCCTCTTCCAGCTGGGCGAGACGTGCTTCCTCGGCTTCGCGCTGCAGCAAGGCGGCGCGCTCGCGGCGCGCGGCGGGATCGTCGGCGACCGGGCGCGGCTTGGGCGCCACCGGCTGCGGGGCAGGCGCGACGGGTGGGGGCGGTGGCGGCGGCGCGGCCTCGACCGGTGTCGGCGCTTCCTCACCCGGACGGCTGAGCACGCGGCGCTTCTTCACCTCGACCTGCACCGTGTTCGAACGGCCGTGGCTGAAGCTCTGCTTCACCTTGCCGGCGTCGATCGTGCGCTTGATTCCCAGCGGCGCGCGCGCTCCCAGCTTCGGCTTGTCAGTCGTATCGCTCATTATAATCCTTCAGAATTCTCCCGCGGGCGCGGCAGCGCCGTAGCGGGCAAATTAACAGCCGAAGCGCTGGAATCCGCAGCAGCGGCTCCTAGCGCAGCATCACGTCCGATGAAAGCGGCCCACCTGGCGATGAGGCCCTGTAGCCGCGCGGCGGCCGCGCGGTCCACGATGGCGACATGTACCACATTCTGGCGGCCAAGGGCCAATGACAATATGGCGCGGCCCGCCGGAAAAACCAGACCGTGACGCATCTTGCCTTCGCTGCCGACGCGCAGCGCCTGGTCCAGCTTGCCATTGCCGTCGGCGCCGGCATCGTCGGCGTGCAGCAACAGGCGCACCTCGCCGCGCCGCAGCGCCGTCTCGATCTTCTCGCCGCCGATCACCAGATTGCCGGCGCGCGCCTCCAGCCCCAGGCGGTCGATCACCGCCTGACGCAAGGCCGCTTCAATGCGTTCGCCCAGACCCTCTGGCGCGCTCGCGGCCTGCGACTTGAACGCGCGCGCCAAAGCGGCTTTCAACTTGCCCTTGGCCTGCGCCGCATCAAGCGTGGCGCGATCGACGCCGAGCCATGCCCCGCGACCCGGCGCCCGCGCCCGCACGTCTGGCGCGACGAGCCCGTCCGGGCCGAGCGCGAGCCGGATCAGCTCCTCGCGCGGCGCGGTGCGGCGCGAGAGGATGCAGGTCCGCTCGGCGACGTGCTCAGAAGAAGAAGAGCCACCCCCAGCCCCTCCAGCAAGGGCTGGAGGGGAGTCAGGGTCGTGCGAATCAACCACTCCATGGCTCCCCTCCACGCCTTCGTGGGGGGGGTGGGGGTGGTTCTTATTGCCTACCGAAGGCGTATCATCGGGAGGGTTCCGCAACAGCGTCCTCCTCTGCAGGCCCGGCTGCGGGCACCTCATCCTCGAACCAGTGGGCGCGGGCGGCCATGATGATCTCATTGCCCTGCTCGTCGCTCAGACCATATTCGGCCAGCACGCCGCCCTTGTCCTCGGGCCGGTTGCTCTCGCGCTGACGGCGCTGCTCGGGGCGCTTTTTCTGCACCAGCTCGTCGGTGGCCAGATCGGCCAGATCGTCGAGCGTCAGGATGCCGGCCTTGCCGAGCGTCACCAGCATTGCTTCAGTCAGGTAGGGCAATTCGGCCAGCGCGTCCTCGACGCCCATTTCGCGGCGCGTCTCGCGCGAGGCGGCCTCGCGGCGCTCGAGCGCCTCGACGGCACGGCTCTGCAGCTCGGCGGCGAGATCGTCGTCGAAGCCCTCGATCGAGGCGATCTCGTCCACCTCGACATACGCGACCTCCTCGAGCTCGCCAAAGCCTTCGGCGACCAGCAGCTGGGCCAAAGTCTCGTCGACGTCCAGTTCCTCCTGGAACAGGGTCGAGCGTTCGAGGAACTCGCGCTGGCGCTTCTCGGACGAATCCGCCTCGGTCATGATGTCGATCTGCGAACCGGTCAGCTGGCTGGCGAGGCGCACATTCTGGCCGCGCCGCCCGATGGCGAGCGACAATTGATCGTCCGGCACCACCACTTCGATCCGGCCCTCTTCCTCGTCGATCACGACGCGGCTGACCGTCGCTGGCTGCAAGCCATTGACGACGAAGGTGGCGAGGTCCTCGCTCCACGGGATGATGTCGATCTTCTCGCCCTGCAATTCCTGCACGACGGCCTGCACGCGGCTGCCCTTCATGCCGACGCAGGCGCCGACCGGGTCGATGCTGGAATCGTGGCTGAGCACGCCGATCTTGGCGCGGCTGCCCGGATCGCGGGCGGCGGCCTTGATCTCGATGATGCCGTCGTAAATCTCCGGCACTTCCTGCGCGAACAGCTTCTTCATGAATTCGGGATGCGCGCGCGACAGAAAGATCTGCGGCCCGCGCGTCTCGCGCACGACCTTCAGGATGATCGAGCGGACGCGGTCGCCGACGCGCAGGATTTCGCGCGGGATCTGCGCGTCGCGGCGAATGACACCCTCGGCGCGGCCCAGATCGACTACGACGTGACCGAACTCGACGCGCTTGACGACGCCGGTGATGACTTCGTTGCCGCGGTCCTTGAACTCTTCATATTGGCGCTCACGCTCGGCATCGCGAACCTTCTGGAAGATCACCTGCTTGGCGGCCTGCGCCGCGATGCGGCCGAATTCGATCGGCGGCAGCGGATCGACGATATAATCGCCGAGCACGGCGCCAGGCTGCAGCTTCCCGCCTTCCTCCAGACTCACCTGCTTGAAATAATCCTCGACCTCCTCGACCACCTCGACGACGCGCCACAGGCGCAGATCGCCGCTGACGGGATCGAGCTTGGCGCGGATGTCGTTCTCGGCCCCGTAGCGGGCGCGGGCGGCGCGCTGGATCGCATCCTCCATCGCCTCGATGACGATGGCGCGGTCGATCAGTTTCTCGCGCGCGACGGCGTCGGCGATCGCGATCAGCTCCGCCTTGTTGGCGGAAACGGCGCCGGGAGCGGCAGGGTTGGGGGCGGTGGTCGCCATCTTAGCTATCCTGTCCTTCTACTTTGATTTGATCCGCGCCGTCCGCACTCAAGGGAGCGGTCGCCGCGATAAGCTCGTCGGTCATCACCAATTTGGCGCTGCGGATGTTGGCCAGGGTGATCCACATCGGGTCCTGGCCGGGCACATCGACGCCGATCAGGTCGCGATCCACGCCCAGCAGCGGCCCGGTGAGCACCTTGCGGTCCAGCACTGGGTCGGCCAGCGAAATCCGCGCCTGATGGCCTTTCCAATCCTCGAAATCCTGCAGCCGGGTCAGCGGCCGGTCGATGCCGGGCGAGCTGACCTCGAGCCGG
>JBBSLM010000159.1:0-5475 GCA_038255245.1 Sphingomonadales bacterium | reverse complement strand
GCCGACGAACTCAGGCTGCTCATCGAGCGGATCGAGCGGCTCGAAGAGGAAAAGAAGGGCATCGCCGACGATGTGAAGGACGTCTACGGCGAAGCCAAGGCGCGCGGCTACGATCCCAAGACGATGCGCACCATCGTCCGCCTGCGCAAAATGGAAAAGAATGCCCGCGACGAAGCGGAGGCATTGCTGGAGACGTACAAGGCGGCGCTCGGGCTGGGCTGACTAAGCTCCCCTCCAAGATTTCGTGGAGGGGCTGGGGGTGGCTCTTGGTCACCGCGCAAGAAGAAGAACCACCCCCGGCCCCTCCAGCAAAGACTGGAGGGGAGTTGTGATCACGCATGCCCCGCCGCGCGGCGCACGATCATATCCACCACCGCCGGGTGCAGCGGACGTTCGAAGGCGCAGCCGATATAATGGCCTTCCTGCCAGGCCACGGTGGCGTGATAGGGTTCCAGGCCGGGCAGGCGCAGCCAGACGTCGGTGCCGATCGGCAGTTCCAAATGGCTCGCGACCCGGAAACCATGCGCGGACAGATCGACGACCTGCACGGACACGCCGCTGGCGCCGCGCTGGCGCAGGCCCGCGCTCATGTCGACGGGCAGGCGCGACGATTTGCGCTCGCGCTTCTTGACCGACCTCTGCCGGGTGCTGAGCTCGCCGTGCAAGCCGCCGCCCTCGCCGTCGCCGTCAAATTCCCAGGTGGCGCCGAACGCGTCCATGCCCGATCGCCTCAAAAGGTCCCGTCGGGCAGGTTGATGCCGACTGTTACGCCCCATGCCGCGGCGAGCTTGCGCTCCTGCTCGCTCGCGCCTTCCTTGATGCCGGGGCGGCGGAAGCGCTCGACCGGCTTGGAACTGCCGGGGCCGACTTGCACCAGCACCTCGGCGTCGTCGATCGAATAAGCGAATTCCAGGCCGATGCGGCCGGGCTGCGACCAGGCGACGCGCGCCGGGACGGAAATTCTCCCGCGCTGAAAGGTCAGTTCGGTGCCGGTCGGCGGCGTCGGCTTGCATTCGACCAGCGCGCCCTTGCGCGACAGGTCGCGCAGGCGGCAGTCGATCTCGCCCGCTTGCGTGTGCAGCTTGGCGGCGAGCAGCACGCGGGCGCGCTTGGCCCTGCGTTTGCCGGTCACGTCGCTATGATCGAAATTGTCTACGCCCATTGGTGCCTCGCGATGCGGGTGCACCCTATGCCAGCCGTCCCTAAGGCTTGGTTAAGTCAGTTGATTTTTGCGCCGCGTTGACGCGGCCCCGCGAGCCTCGCAAGGAGGCGGCGAAATGCGCTTTTTCTCAGACAATGCGGCGGCCGCCTGCCCCGAAGTGCTGGCGGCCCTGGCCGGGGCGAACCAGCTCGACACCGCCTATGACGGCGATGCGTGGAGCGGGCGGCTGTCGGCGGCCTTCTCCACCTTGTTCGAGCGCGAGGTGGCGGCGCTGTGGATCGCCACCGGCACGGCGGCGAACGCGCTGGCGCTGGCCGAACTCTGCCCGCCGCACGGCGCAGTCATCTGCCACAAGGACGCGCACATCCAGAATGACGAATGCGGCGCGCCGGAATTCTACACCCACGGCGCCAAGCTGCTGCTGGTCGACGGCGAAGGGGCGAAGCTGAGTCGGGCATCGCTCGATGAACGGCTCGATCTGGTCCCCGCCGGGGTGCATTGGGCGCAGCCGCACGCGGTCTCGATCACCAATTCGACCGAATATGGCCTGGTCTATACGCCCGAAGAGACCGCCGCGATCGGCGCGATCTGCAAGGCGCGCGGGCTGGGGCTCCATCTGGACGGCGCTCGCTTCGCCAATGCGGTGGCGCGGCTGGGTTGCGCCCCGGCGGACCTCACCTGGCGCGCCGGCGTCGACATCATGAGTTTCGGCTGCGTGAAAAATGGCGGCCTGTCGGCGGAGGCTTTGATCTTCTTCGATCCGGTGCGGGCCGAGGCGACGCATTACCGCCGCAAGCGGGCCGGGCATTTGCTCTCCAAGGGCCGCTATCTGGCGGCGCAACTGCTCGCGATGATCGAGGGCGACGTCTGGCTGCGCAACGCCCGCGCGGCGAACGACGCCTCGGCGCGGATTGCGGCTGCCGCCGGGCCGGAGCGGCTGGTCGTGCCGGTCGAGGCCAACGAAATCTTCCTCAAGGTCAGCGCCGAGGAAGCTTCGGCGCTGCGCGCGCAGGGTTTCGATTTCTACGATTGGGCGCCGGGCGAAGTGCGGCTGGTCACGAGCTGGGACAGCGACCCCGCCCATGTCGATGCGCTGGCGGCGGCGATCCGGGCATTGTGATTTCCGCATGAGCGACAGACAGCAGGGGCTGGGCAACCCGGCCATCCTGATCCCCTTTCTGGCGATCTCGCTGATCTGGAGCTCGACCTGGATCGTCATCAAGGACCAGCTCGGTCCCGGCGGCGACGGTGTGCCGGCCAATTGGTCGGTCACCTATCGCTTCGTGCTCGCCGCCGCGGCGATGTTCGCCATGGCGCGGCTGAGCGGCGCCTCGCTGCGCGTCGGCCGGTCGGGCCATTTCTACGCGCTCGCGATCGGCATCCCGCAATTCGTCATCAACTTCATCCTGGTCTACGCCGCCGAACATTATGTGACGTCCGGCCTCGTCGCCGTGGTCTTCGCCTTGCTGGTGGTGCCGAACGCCTTGCTGGCGCGGGCCTTTTTCGGGCAGCTTGTGTCGGCGCAATTCCTGTGGGGATCGGCGGTCGCGATGGCGGGCGTCGGGCTCCTCTTTTGGGCCGAATTGCGCGCCGCGCCGGTGGCGGAAGTCGGCCCGGTCTTGCTGGGAATCGCCTTTACCCTCGTTGCCGTGCTCGCGGCTTCGGTCGGCAATCTGCTGCAATTGGTGGAGACGGTCAGAAAGCTCCCGATCGCCGGCCTGCTCGCCTGGGCCATGCTCTATGGCGCGCTCGCCAACGGCGCGATCGCGCTCGCCGTCGCTGGGCCGCCGGTGTTCGAGCCGCGCCTCGGCTATTGGCTCGGTTTGCTCTATCTCGGCCTGGTCGCCTCGGCTTTCGCCTTCTTCCTCTACTACCGCATCATCCGCGCCATCGGCCCGGCAAAGGCGGCCTATTCCAGCGTGCTCGTGCCGATCGTCGCCATGCTGATCTCGACGATCGCGGAGGATTATCGCTGGACCTTCCTCTCTGCGGCGGGCGGCCTGCTCGCGCTGGCCGGGCTCGTCGTGGCGCTCGCCGGCAAACGGCCCGCCGCACCCGCGCCGGTGCCCGACTGATTCAGTTCGAACCTGAGGGCAAAAGCCGGTAAGCAAGCGGCATGCTTGATGCCCTCAACGCCCTCGCCACGCCCGCCACCATTCGCCGCGAGGATTATGCGCCGCCCGCCTGGGAGATTCCCTCGGTCGCGCTCGAGTTCGACCTCGCCGCCGAGCGGACGCGCGTGCGCGCCACGCTGGAGGTCGTGCGGGTAGAGCCGGACGCGCCGCTGGTGCTGAATGCCGAGGGGCTGACTTTGCTGTCGGTGGCGGTCGACGGCATCGTCGCCGGCTATAATTTCGAGGCGGATCTGCTCACCATCCCAATCGCCGGAAACAGCGCGACATTGGTGACCGAGGTCGAGATTTCGCCCGCCGCCAACACCCAGTTGATGGGGCTCTATGCGTCCAGCGGCCTGCTCTGCACCCAATGCGAGGCCGAGGGCTTTCGCCGCATCACGCCCTTCCCCGACCGGCCCGACGTGCTGAGCCGCTATTCGGTCAGGATGATCGCGGACAAGGCGACCTATCCGGTGCTGCTGTCGAACGGCGACCCGGTGGCGAGCGGCGACTTCACCGACGGCCGGCATTGGGCCGAATGGCGCGATCCCTTCCCCAAGCCCTGCTATTTGTTCGCTTTGGTCGCCGGGGATCTGCAAGCCCGCCGCGACACTTTCCTCACCCGCTCGGGCCGCGACGTGCAGCTGGGTATCTGGGTGCGCGAGGAGGATCTGCCCCGCACCGAGCACGCCATGACCGCGCTCAAACAGAGCATGAAGTGGGACGAGGAGGTGTTCGGCCGCGAATATGATCTCGACGTGTTCAACATCGTCGCGGTGGCCGATTTCAACTTCGGCGCGATGGAGAATAAGGGTCTCAACATCTTCAACTCGCGCTACGTGCTGGCCGACCCCGACATCGCCACCGACGCGGATTATGACGCGGTCTCCGGCGTCGTCGCGCACGAATATTTCCACAACTGGTCGGGCAATCGCATCACCTGCCGCGACTGGTTCCAGCTGTCGTTGAAGGAAGGCTTCACCGTCTTCCGCGACCAGCAATTCTCCGCCGACATGGGCTCGGCGGCGGTAAAAAGGATCGAGGACGTCCGCGCGCTGCGGGCGGCGCAATTCCCTGAGGATCAGGGTCCGCTCGCCCACCCGGTCCGCCCGGAATCTTATATGGAGATCGGCAATTTCTACACGGCGACCGTCTATAACAAGGGCGCCGAAGTCATCCGCATGATGCACACCATACTGGGCCCCGAACGCTTCCGCGCCGGCTGCGACCTCTATTTCGACCGGTATGACGGCCAGGCCGTGACCTGCGAGGATTTCGTCCGCGCGATGGAGGAAGCGACCGGCGAGGATTTCACCCGCTTCCGCCGCTGGTACAGCCAGGCCGGGACGCCGAAGGTCCGCGCCAGCCTGCAGCACGAACCCGCCAGCGGCCGCGCGCATCTGCTGCTGGAGCAGGAAGTGCCGCCGACCCCGGGGCAGCCGGACAAGGAGCCGATGCCGATCCCGCTCAAGGTCGCCTTGTTCGGCGAGGTGAGCGGCGAGAAATTGGGCGAGCAGATCGTCACGCTCGATCAGGCCAGGGGCGAATTGGTGCTGGACGGGATTGGCGAGCGGCCGATCCTGTCGATCAATCGCGGCTTTTCCGCCCCGATCATCGTCGAGACCGACCGCAGCGCCGCCGACCTTGCCTTCCTCTCGGCCCGCGACGACGATCCCTTCGCGCGCTATGAAGCGATGCAGCAATTGATGCTCGACACGATGCTCGCCGGCCTGAACGGCGGCACGGCCGATCACAATGCGGTGATCGAGGCGATCGAGAACACCCTGAAGGACCCGGAACTGGATCCCGCCTTCGTCGGCGAGGCCGGCTTGCTGCCGAGCGAGGCGTTTATCGGCGATCATCTGAAAATCGTCGATCCCGACGCGATCAACGCCGCGCGCGAGGCGCTGCGCGCCGATCTGGGCAAGTCGCTCGAGCCCTTGTGGCGCGCCGCTTATGAGGCCTCCGCCGCCAACCGCTACGAATTGTCGCCCGCCGCCAAGGGCCGCCGCCGGTTGCGGACGGTGTCGCTCGGCTATCTCTCGGCCGCGGGCGCGACGGATGCGGCGCAAATGGCGCTGCGCCAATATCGCGACGCCGACAATATGACCGACCGGCAGGGCGCGCTCGGCACTTTGGTCAATTCGCAGGCCGCGAGCGAGCGGGCGGAGGCGCTCGGCGCCTTCTACGAGCGCTATC
>JBBSLM010000158.1:0-5507 GCA_038255245.1 Sphingomonadales bacterium | reverse complement strand
TTCGCCGCCGCCATGCTGCCCTGGGCGAACAGCCGCCGGCCAATGGAGCGCTTCTTCTTCATGCAGCCGCTGATCGAGGCGGTGCTCGACAATTGGGCGCACGTGAAAGCGGTGCTGGCCGATGTCGAGCGCGCCGACTGGATCCTCGACGCGATGCGCACGCCGATCCACGCACAGCGGATGAGCGAGGATGGCGCGCTGATCGGCGAAGACACAATCGTGCTGGAAAACGACCTCGAATGGGAAGGCCATCTGATCGAGGGCCCCTGGGTCACGCGCCAGCAGGGCCGCTACTGGATGTTCTACGCCGGCAACGATTTCGGCACGCCCGCCTACGGCATCGGCGTCGCGGTCGCCGATCATCCGCTCGGGCCCTATGTGAAGCAGGAGCAGCCGCTGCTGAAGTCCACCCGCAGCTGGTGGGCGCCAGGCCATGCATCGGTGGCGCCAGGGCTGGACGGGGGGCCGCAGCTCTTTTTCCACGCCTTCTTCCCGGGCACAGGCGGCTACAACACCTTCCGCGCCCTGCTGACGACGCCGCTCTTTTTCGAAGCTGACCGGGTCAAGATTTGACGACGAATCGCGCTTTGTCGCCGGGCATCCGGCACGCGCGCGCCGTGCAGATCAGCCGCGGTTATTTGCTCCAAGGATGAATGTCGGTCCTCTCCCCGCATTGCGAGAGGACCGAAGAAGCCTCACGCCATTTTCAGACTTTCCTTGCCCATGGCGTAGGTGAGTTTCTTGTTCTTTTCTTCGCTCAGCTTGGCCTTCAGGCGGGGAAAGAGCTCTTCCTCCTCCGTGCGGATATGGTCCTCGAGCAGCGCCCGGAATTCGCGCACCTTCACGAGGAAAGCGGGCGCATCCTTGGGCATCGTATCGAGCTGGTAGAGGAAGTCCTTCACATAGCCATGCTCGGCATTAAGGTCGTCGGCGCCCTCGATCTCACCCGCCTCGCGCAGGGCGGGGTAGATCACATTCTCCTCCGCGACCGCATGCTTGGTCAGCGCATATTTGAGCTTTTTGACCAGGCCGGCGCGCGTCGTCTTTGCGTCGCTTTCGGTGGCTTCCAGCAGGTCGAACACCGCAAGCGTCATCGCATGCTCGTTCTTCAAGGCTTCGTCCCAGCTGCCCGCCGCGGACGGCATTTGCATCCACAGCTTGCGGCCGAAATTGGCGGCGATGCCGATCGCGACGCCGGCGGTCGCGGCGCCGATCAGCGCGCCGGTCGAGCCGCCGAAAAATGCGCTGCGCTCGCTGCCCGCGCGGCCGGCCCCATCGCTCTTATTGCTGCTTGAACTCGTCTTGTCGGCGCCGGCGTCGCGGGTCTGGGCGGTGGTCATCATTCATGCTCCTGGAATGGGAAGTTTGCCCCTCAACTTTCGAGCATGCGCGCCTGTTCCTGCTGCGAGCGGTTCGCAACCTGATCTAAATTATGGAGAAATTATCTTCGCAACCTTCGCGAGTGCGGCTGGTTCGGGGGCTGACATTCCCTCGCATCGCGAAAGGCCCACGCATGAAGGCGCTCGTCTGGCACGGCAAGGAAGACATCAGGTACGACACTGTGCCCGATCCGGAAATCGAAGATGGCCGCGACGCGATCATCAAGGTCACGAGTTGCGCGATCTGCGGTTCGGACCTGCACCTTTTTCACAATTTCATTCCCGGCATGAAGTCCGGCGACATCATGGGCCATGAATCCATGGGCGAAGTCGTCGAGGTCGGGAAAGACGTGAAGAATCTGAAGGCGGGCGACCGGGTCGTCATCCCGTTCACTATCTATTGCGGTGATTGCGACCAATGCCGGCGCGGCAATTATTCGGTCTGTCAGACATCGAACCGCAACAAGAAAATGGCCGAGAAGGTGTTCGGCCATGCGACCGCGGGCTTGTTTGGCTACAGCCAGCTGACGGGTGGTTATGACGGCGGCCAGGCCGATTATCTGCGCGTGCCGTTCGCCGACACGACCCACATCAACGTCAGCAACAGCTCGTTGAGCGACGAGAAATTGCTGTTCCTGTCGGACGTGTTCCCGACCGGCTGGCAGGCCGCGGCACAATGCGACATCGAGCCGACGGATATCGTCGCTGTCTGGGGCGGAGGCGCGGTCGGGCAGTTCGCGGTCCGCAGCGCGCTCATGCTCGGCGCCAAGGACGTGATCCTGATCGAGCGCGTGCCAGAGCGCCTCGCGATGGGCATCGCGGCCGGCGCGATCGGCATCAATCCCACCGATGAGAGCGTCAACGAGCGGCTCCGGGAGCTGACCGACAATAAGGGCCCCGACAAGTGTATCGACGCGGTGGGCATGGAAGCGCACGCGACCCTGTCGTTCGATTCGCTGCTCGACCGGGCGTTTCAGCTGAGCCTGATGGCGACTGACCGGGCGCACGTCCTGCGCGAGATTTTCTATCAGTGCCGGCCGGGCGGGACCGTCTCGATCCCCGGCGTCTATGGCGGGCTGATCGACAAATTGAACTTCGGCATGGCGATGCAGAAGGGGCTGACCTTCAAGATGGGCCAGACCCATGTCGCCCGCTGGACCGACCATCTCCTCGAGCTGATCGAGGATGGCAAGATCGACCCGAGCTTCATCGTCACCCACGAGGTGCCGCTGGAGGAAGGGCCCGGCATGTACCGGACATTCCGCAACAAACAGGACGGCTGCATCAAGACGGTGCTGAAGCCCGGCCAGATCAGCATTCAGGAGAAGAGCGATGAGCGCAGCGACCTTGTCGGGGCCTAATGCGTCCCGTTCGATGACCCCGGCGATGCGGGCCTCCCGCATCCTTGGCTGGGTCAGCTTCGCAATCGGCGCGGCCGAACTGCTTGCTCCCCGGCGGACTGCCCGCGCGGTGGGCATGGACGACAAGCATAGCGGCTTGCTGCGGGCCTATGGCGCGCGCGAAATGCTGGCCGGCGTCGGCGCGCATTCCGTTTATCCGGTGCCGGCATTGTGGAGCCGGGTGGGGGGCGACCTGCTGGATATCGGCACGCTTGCTATTGCGGCGCGGCGCAAGGCCGACGGGTCGCGCGACCGCCGGGTCTGGATCGCGATTGCAGCGGTGGCGGGAATCACATTGCTCGACGCCCTGGTCGCCAGCAAGCTTGCCGCCGAAACCAAGGAAGGCAAGAATTCGGGCGAGGCGAAGGATTATAGCGACCGCTCCGGCTTTCCGGAGGGTGTCGCGGCGGCTCGAGGCAACGGCATCGTCAGCGGAGCGTTTGAAGGCAAGGCCGGCGGCGCGGCGGCGGGCGACAGCAGCCCGGCGGGCGAGGCCGTGACCGGACGCAGCATGACCGATTTGGGCGGCGCCGCGGCCGATGACCAACGGCCGGCCGGCTCGACGGAACGATTGCCGGAACCAGCTCTGCTTTCCTGACCCTTGGTGGCGATGAAGCCCCGGACCCACGCGGCCTCGTCGCACCGTCGTCCTCGAACCGGCATGAAGAAGACAAAGTGGCGGAGAGGGAGGGATTCGAACCCTCGGAACGCTTGCGCGCTCAACGGTTTTCGAGACCGCCCCGTTCGACCACTCCGGCACCTCTCCGCGAGGGCTCATGTCGGCGCCGCCTTACAGACAAGCGAGGGGCGCCGGGCCGATTGAGCGGCGCGCTCTAGACCAAGGCGCGGCGCTTGCCAAGCATGCCCAGAGCCTGCCGAAGGGCAGAGCGAGACGCCGCGCGAGCGCTTCGCTTGCCGCATCCGCCCCGGCCACCTAGATGAAGGGCATGACCGACCATCTGCCCATCAACGCCCAGATGCCCGTCGCCCCGCCGATCGTGCATGCGCGCTTTGCGATCGGCGACGTGGTGCGTCACCGGCTGTTCGATTTCCGCGGCGTCATCTTCGATGTCGATCCGGTCTTCGCCAATAGCGAGGAATGGTATCAGTCGATTCCGGAGGAGACGCGGCCCGCCAAGGACCAGCCTTTCTACCATCTGCTCGCCGAAAATGCGGAGTCGAGCTACGTCGCCTATGTCAGCCAGCAAAATCTCGAGGGCGATGCGGGCGAAGGCCCGGTCGAGCATCCCGCGATCGGCGATCTTTTCGACCGCTTCGTGGATGGCCGCTACCGGCTGAAATACCAGCATAGGCATTGATCCGTTTGCCTGGCCGGCCTGTCCCAATCCAAGTTGACAGCGGCCAAGCCCGCCTCTAGCAGCCCTTCCTTCCGCGCGTGGCCTCATGGCTTTCGCGCGCAAGCAGTTTTTTGATGATTGGATGAGAGCCATGTTCGCCATCGTGCGCACGGGCGGCAAGCAATATCGCGTCGCCGCCGGAGACAAGATCGCCGTTGAGAAGATTGCCGGCGAAGCGGGTGACAGCGTCACGCTGGACGACGTGCTGATGACCGGCGAAGGCGGCGACGTGAAGGGCGCTGGCTCGCTCATTGTCGCGGCCGAGATCGTCGCGCAGGCGAAGGGCGAGAAGGTCATCGTCTTCAAGAAGCGCCGCCGCCACAATTACCGCCGCAAGGCCGGCCATCGCCAGCAATATACGATCCTGCAGATCGTCTCGATCGGCGGCAAGAAGGCCGAGACCAAGAAGGTCGAAACCAAGAAGGCTGACGTGAAGGCCGAAGCGGCTCCGGCCGCCGAGAAGCCCGCCAAGGCGCCGAAGGCAGAGGCTTCGCCAAAGGCAGAGGCTTCGCCGAAGGCCGAGGCCGCACCGAAGCCGGAAGCACCCGCCAAGGGCGGTGGGGAAACGCCGGCGGAAGCCAAGGCCGAGGCGCCGAAAAAGGCCGCCGCGACCAAGGCGGCTCCCGCCAAGAAGGCTGATGAGAAGGCGGATGCTGCGCCTGCGAAGAAGGCCTCGACCAAGAAAGCCGCGCCTGCTAAGGGCGAATGAAGACATTCCAGGTTAGAGACGAAAAATGGCACATAAGAAAGCAGGCGGATCCTCACGCAACGGTCGCGACAGCGCGGGCCGGCGTCTGGGCGTCAAGAAGTTCGGTGGCGAGTCCGTGATTGCGGGCAACATCCTCGTGCGTCAGCGCGGCACCAAATTCTATCCGGGCGACGGCGTCGGCATCGGCAAGGATCACACCCTTTTTGCGCTTAACGACGGCGCGGTCGCGTTCCGCGTCGGCCGCCTTGGGCGCAAATTTGTCTGTGTGTCGCCGATGACGGCGGAAGCAGCGGAATAGGAGCGACCGAGGACGGGTTGCTCCACGGAGGAGCGGCCCGGGTCCTAGGTGCTAGGATATAAGAGGGAGAAGGGGCCGCCCCTTCTCCCTTTTTTCTTCTCCCTCATGTGTCGCCGCAAGGCCGGTCAGGACCCGGCACGCGGCGGAAGGGAGGGAAGTCATGTTCGCCGTGACCGAGCGTTTGCTGCTGCGGCCCGCCTGGGAAGAGGATGCGGAGCCCGTGTTCCGCACGATCGCCGACGAGGGCATCGTCCGCAATCTCGCCTCCGCGCCCTGGCCCTACCTCCCCTGTCATGCCGAAACCTGGATCGCGGCCCCGCGGCCGGCGCATCGGCCCGCCAGCCTGATCTTCCTGCGCACCGG
>JBBSLM010000157.1:0-5531 GCA_038255245.1 Sphingomonadales bacterium | reverse complement strand
TCAGTTCGTCCGATTCGATCGCGCGACGCAGGTCTGTCTCCATGCTGAACCGGCGGCGCACGGCTTGCGCCCGCACCGGCTCATAGACCTGGACCGTGCCGGCGCTCTTCGCCTGTTTCAGCGCGAATTGCGCGTTGCGGAACACTTCCTCGGCGCTCTCGGCCTGGGCACTGACCAAGGCGCAGCCGATCGCGCAATCGACGCGGATTTCCAGTTCGGTCAGGCGGAACGGCAGGGTCAACACCGCCTTGATCCGCTCCGCCGCCCGCAGCGCGTCCTCGACGCCGCGATCGAGCTTCAGCAGGATGGCGAATTCGTCGCCGGAGGTGCGCGCGAGCATGTCGGTCGGGCGCAGGGCCGAGACCAGCCGCCGGGCGAAGGTGATCAGCAATTCGTCGCCGGCCAGCGCCCCCATCGATTCATTGACCCGGCTGAAGCGGGTCAGATCGAGCGCAAGCACTGCGTAGCAGCCGTCGGTGAGTTTTTGGTCCGAAAGGATCGCATCGACCCGTTCGTTGAAGGCGAGCCGGTTGGGCAGGCCAGTCAGGCTGTCGAGCAACATTTCCGAGCGCAGATGGCGTTCGGTTTCGATCTGGGAGGTGCGATCGATCAGCGACAGCATCATGCGCCGCGGCCCCACGGCGAGCAGCCGTGCGAAGCGGACGGTGAAATGACGGGCCGAAACCGGACGGCCGTCATTGGCCTGGAATTCCAGCGCCTCCTCGCCGCTCTCGATAAACTGAACCAGGCGCTCGGCAATCGCGCCGGCGGACAGGAAAGGGATTTGCGCGATCTGCCGCCCGGCGACGCGATCGTCATGATCGACGAGCCGACGGAAATGCTCGTTAGCGTCCTCGAGATAGGGTCCGGCGGGATCGAGCGTGATCACCGCGGCGCCGATCGGCAAGGCGTCCAGATAGGCCTTGCGGGCGCGGTTGATCAGGTCGAGCAGATTGTGCACATCCGCTTGCGGAAGCGGCGCCTGCAGCGCCTCCCCCACAATCTCCATATCGACCTGGCCCTGCGCGGGTGTCGCCTTCATATTTCAAGGCGTTAGGCCAAGAGGGTTAACGCCCGCTAAAGGTCGTTTCGGCTCGATCAAAACCGGTTGTTGCGCGGGAAGCCCTGCGGCGGCATCCGCCCGGCGGCGGCGCGGGCCGTCAGCCACGGGCCCATATCCTCGGTTCGGGTCCGCCCGCTGTCGCCGCCCAGCGACCAGCTCAGCCCCTCTTCGGCCCGGAAGGTGGTCGCGTCGGACAGACCGCCGTCGCGATAGCGCTGCAGGGTCACGCCCTGGCCGCGGCCCATTTCCGGCAGATTTTCGGCGATCGGGAAAGCGACGAGCTTGCGATTGTCGCCGATCACCGCGACCCAATCGTCCATCGGCTTGATCGGCCGGACGACCTTCAATTTCTGCCCGGCGCGCAGATTGACGACCTGCTTGCCCTTGCGCGTCTCGGCGACCGCGGTCGCCGCGGACGTAATGAAGCCCTTGCCGTCCGACGAGGCGACCAGCAATTTTTCCGCGCCCGCCGCGCGCAGCAGGGCGATCACATTCCCCTCATTCTCGATATCGGCCATCAATTTCACCGGCTCGCCGAAGCCGCGCCCGCCCGGGAGCCGATCGGCGGCGAGCGTGTAGAAACGGCCGTCCGACGAGGCGAGCAGGATTTTGTCGGTGGTGTGGGCGTGCAGCAGCGGGAAAGCGAGCCCGTCGCCTTCCTTGAACTTCAGGCTGTCCGCCTCGCCCGCCTCGACATGGCCCTTCATCGCCCGGATCCAGCCGCGCTGCGACAGGATGATGGTAATCGGCTCGCGCTCGATCATCGCCTCCAGCGGGATTTCCCGCGCCGGCCCGGCTTCCTCGATCAAGGTCCGGCGACGGCCCAGATCGGTGTCCGGGCCGTAGCGTTTCTTCAATTCGGCCAGGTCCTTCTTCAGCCGCGTGCGCTGCTTGGCCGGGCTGTCGACCAGCGCCTGCAACCCCTCGCGCTCCTTCTCGAGCTTGTCGCGCTCGGTCTTGATTTCCATTTCCTCGAGCCGCCGCAGCGAGCGCAGCCGCATATTGAGGATCGCCTCGGCCTGGCGGTCGGTCAGGCCGAATTCGGCGATCATCACCGGCTTGGGCTCGTCCTCGGTGCGGATGATCTCGATCACCCGGTCGAGATTGAGATAGGCGATCAGATAGCCGTCGAGCAGCTCGATCCGGTCGGCGATCTTCGCCAGCCGATGGTTGGAGCGCTTGACCAGCACCTCGATCTGGAACGTCACCCATTCGCCCAGCACTTCGCGCAGGCCCATCACGCGCGGGGTCCGTTTGGCGTCCAGCACATTGAGGTTCAGCGAGAAGCGCGTCTCCAGCTCGGTCAGCCGGAACAGGCTGTCCATCAGCACGCCGGCATCGACCGTCCGCGCCCGCGGCTCGATCACGATCCGCACCTCGGCATCGGATTCGTCGCGCACGTCGGCCAAGATCGGGAGCTTCTTGTCCGCGATCAAAGTCGCGATCTGCTCGATCAACTTGCCCTTCTGCACGCCGTACGGAATCTCGGTGACCACCGCGACCCAGGTACCGCGGCCCTGGTCCTCGACATTCCATTTCGCCCGCACCCGGAACGCGCCCCGGCCGGTGGTGTAGGCGAGCGCGATCGCGTCCGCGCTGTCGGCGACGATGCCGCCGGTCGGGAAATCGGGCCCGGAGACGAAATCCATCATCGCCGCGTCGCTGGCGTGGGGATCGTCGATCAGATGGGTGGCGGCGTCGATCAGCTCGGCGGCATTGTGCGGCGGGATGCTGGTCGCCATGCCGACCGCGATGCCGCTGGCGCCGTTGGCGAGCAGGTTCGGGAACAATCCCGGAAAGACCTCCGGCTCCTCATCCTCGCCATTGTAGGTCGGCTTATAGTCGACCGTGCCTTCGTCGAGCCCGGCCATCAGGTCGATCGCGACCCGGGTCAGCCGCGCCTCGGTGTAGCGGTAAGCGGCGGCATTATCGCCGTCGATATTGCCGAAATTCCCCTGCCCGTCGACGAGCGGATATCGCAGCGCGAAGGTCTGCGCGAGGCGAACCATCGCGTCATAGACGGACTGGTCGCCATGCGGATGATATTTGCCGATCACGTCGCCGACGACGCGCGCGCATTTCTTGTAGGCGGACGCCGGATCGAGCTTCAGCCCGCGCATCGCCCAGAGCAGCCGCCGGTGCACCGGCTTCAACCCGTCGCGCAGGTCCGGCAGGGAGCGGGCGGTAATCGTGGAGAGGGCATAGACGAGATAACGCTGCGACAGCGCATCGTCGAACGACGCGTCGACGATGGCGGGGGGCTGGTCTTCAGTCTTGGCGGGCATGACGGGCGGTTAGCAAGCGGAAGGCGTGCTGGCGAGGGGCGGCTTAGCGAGCGTCACGGCGATAGGCGTTGGCGCTGCGGGTCCAGCCGGTCTTGCGCAAGAAGCCGGCCGGCGCGCCGAGCGAGAGGTCGAGCAGGAGTTCGACGTCGGCGATCCTTGCCTTGGTGAACTGCTTGGCGGCGGCGGCGAGCAGGGCGGTGCCGATCCCCTCGCGGCGGGCATGTTCGGCGACGAGCAAAATGGTGATGCGGGCGAGCGGGGCATTGTCGAGGCGTGGGATAATCGCCCAGGCGATGACGCCGAGGATGCCGTCGCGGTCGGCGACCAATGGGGTGGTCTTGGTCTTGGCGAGAGCGGTCAGCCGCTTGTTGATCGCGCCGGTTTCGGCGTCGAGGAGCTTGCCGAGCGCCTTCGCGTCCTTTGGCGTGGCAGCGCGGATGGTGAGGGTCTTGGGCCTGGGAGAAGAAGAACCACCCCCGGCCCCTCCAGCAAATGCTGGAGGGGAGTCAGGCCGGGACGGTTTCGCCTGATCTGACTCCCCTCCACGACTTCGTGGAGGGGTTGGGGGTGGTTCTTTCTTTTCCTTCAGAGCCCTGGCCGATGCCGGCTCCTCCGTCCTGACCACCCCGATCAAGCTGCGCTTCCACGACGCCGTCTCCCCGCCCCGCAGATAGGCCAGCACCGCCTCTGCATCGGCGGTCAGACCCTTCGCCCCGAAGCCAAAGCACTCGCGGCCCTTCTCGTCCTTCAGGCCATATTTCCCGAAATCCCCGCCCGCCTTGCGCCGCCGCGACTTCACCAATTTGAAGCCCCGCGCCTTCGCGGCCTCGCGCAGCATTGCCGTCTGATCGTCACCCGCCATGCCTTCCCAACGCTTGGAAATTTGAGGCGTTGCTATTCTCAACCGATGCGGTAAGGTTACAGTCCCAACGATAAGGAGGATGCCAATGCGTGTTTCTCTCGCCCTCACGGGACTCGCCGCCCTCGCCCTCGCCGGCTGCGGCGCCGCCAACAAGTCCGGGCCCGACGGCCTCGACTCGAACCCAACGACATCGGCCAACAGCAGCGACGCCGCGACTTACGAGGTCGCCGAACCAAGCCCCACCACCACGTCGACTCGCGGCCCCGGCAATGCGCCACCGCACATCTCGCCCGACGCCGCGCCGGACGTCGCTTTCGGCTATCGTTATTCCTTCGGCTTGGCCGCCGACCGGATCGCGTCGGTGCAGCAGCGCCATGCCGCCTTGTGCGAGGAAATGGGCGCGGCCCGATGCCGGATCACCGGCATGACCTATACCGGCCGTGACGATGATGTGCGCGCCGACCTCAACCTCGCGGTCGAGCCGGGCATGGCCCACCGCTTCGGCGAGCAGGCAATGGCAAGCGTGCGCGAGGCGGAAGGGCGGCTGATCGACAGCCAGGTCACCGGCCGCGACGTCGGCACCGGCATTCGCGGCGCCACCCGCACGATCGCGCAGCTGGAAGAGCAGCTCGCCGAGCTGGAGGC
The DNA here is from genome assembly GCA_038255245.1 of Sphingomonadales bacterium. GTDB lineage: Bacteria > Pseudomonadota > Alphaproteobacteria > Sphingomonadales > Sphingomonadaceae > Allosphingosinicella. Next base: position 676 of record JBBSLM010000157.1, on the reverse strand, counting down.
GCAGATTGCGCGCGGTGGCAGGGCCGGCACGATCCGCGACCTCAATGTCGAGGCGGCCGGGCTTCGCCAGCAGCTGCAGACGCTGCGCGGCAACCGCAGCGAAGCACGCGAGGAATTGGCGACCACGCCGGTGGTGCTCTCGTACCGCTCCGGCGCCTTTGCCACCGGCACCCCCGACTTCGGCGGCGCCCTCGCCAATGCCTGGGACCAGGCCAGATGGATCGCCTATGGCCTGTTCATGATTCTCGTGATGCTCTCGCCCTGGCTGCTCGGCGCCGGCCTGATCTGGCTCGGCGTGCGTGCGCTGAGGCGTCGGCGCGCGGCAGGTGAAGCCCCGGCTGCCTGACTGAGACTCCTCCCTGTTTTACAGGGAGGGGCTGGGGGTGGGTGCGCGCGTCTGCGCGCCCAAGAAGTCTCTGACTTCGGAAATGTAGCAGCAAGCGAGGCATCGAGCCTCGCTCGCCGCTCGACCCACCCCTGCCCCTCCCTTACAGGGAGGGGAGTTCAAACTACCTAGTTCAGCGGCTCGAAAATTTCCGGGAATTCCGTCGCTTTCAGCCTTTCCACCTCGGCCAGCACGAATTCGCACAGGGCCACCACCTTGGGCGTGCGGCGCTTATATTCGGGATAGACCAGCCAGAAGCCGCGCGCCTCGACCTCGATCTGGGGGAAGAGC
>JBBSLM010000156.1:0-5549 GCA_038255245.1 Sphingomonadales bacterium | reverse complement strand
GAGCGCGCCGCATTATGCGGAGCGGGCGCGGGTGCTGGGCGCGACGATGGCGGCGCGCGGCATCGACCTGGTCTATGGCGGCGGTCATCGCGGGCTGATGGGCGTGGTCGCCGATGCCGTGCTGGCGGGCGGCGGCAAGGCATTCGGCGTGATCCCCCGCGCGCTGGTCGATCTGGAGGTCGCGCATCGCGGCCTGACCGAATTGCACGTCGTCGAGACGATGCACGAGCGCAAGGCGCTGATGACCGAACTGACCGACGCCTTCGTCGCCATTCCGGGCGGCGTCGGGACGTTGGACGAACTGTTCGAAGCGTGGAGCTGGAACGCGCTCGGCTATCACGCCAAGCCGTTCGCCTTGCTCAACGAAGCGGGCTTCTGGGACGAGCTGCTCGCCTTTCTCGACACGACCGTCGCCAGCGGCTTCGTCTCGCAAAGCCGCCGCGATCAATTGCTGGTCGCGGCAAGCCCGGACGAGACCATCGACATCCTCACCGCCGCGGCCGGGCGCGAGGCCGGAATGGTCTGGTAGCGGCGAGTTTCGCACGTTTTGAACGCGTTACGATCCCGGCTTGTCATGAGAAACGGCGCGCTTTAGCCTTGGCTCTCTGCGGGCCGTGGCACCCACGTCGCGCTGGTTGATCACTGCCAACAAAGCGTGGGGGGAATGAATGGCCGTCAAGTTTGGCATCCGCAATTACAGCCGCAACGGGAATCAGGTCACCTTCACCGTGGTGGCGCTGAATGCCGACGGCTCGATCGACACCAGCTACGCGGGCAATGTCACCTTTGGCGTGAACAATATGAGCGACCCCGGGGCGTATACGTTCGTGGCGGGGGACCAGGGCCAGCGCGTCTTCACCACGACGATCGCCGACCCGAACTTTCGCGCCGGTATGGCGGCAGTCTTTCCGGGCGGTTCCACCGGGGCGAACATCTCCGTTTCGGGGCCAAATGGCACGAACGTGTCGTTCGGGAATACAGGCGATCATTTGATTGTCGGCGGCATCGGCAACGATATTTTCGGCGGCAACAATGGCGACGACCTGTTCCTCGTCCAGCAGGGCGGCAACGAGAACATCAACGGCGGCGCCGGCAATGACGGCTTCTATTTCGGCGCGACCTACACCGTGGACGACATCGTCAATGGCGGTGCGGGCAATCGCGACCAGGTCGGCCTGCAGGGCCATTATATCACCGGCGTTACCCTCGGCTCGCTGCTCGGCGTCGAGACGGTGGTGTTGCTGCCAGCCAGCGACAACCGTTTTGACGGGGGTGGCGGGGCCTTCAGCTACAGGATCACCGCGAACGGCAGTACGCAGGTCAGCAACAACAAGCTGACGATTCAAGCCAACACTTTGCGGGTCGGCGAGGAGTTCATTTTCGACGGTTCTGCTACCGCGATCGATTTCTTAATCTATGGCGGCCTTGGCACCGACTATCTAACCGGCGGCTCCGGCAACGATGGCTTCTTCTTCGGACAGGGACGTTTCGGCAGCGGCGAAATCGTCAACGGTGGTGCGGGGTCGATGGATCAGATCGGTTTCCAAGGTAATTTCACCGGGGGCAACACGATATCCTTTGGCGCGAGCCAGATCTCTGGAATAGAGGCGATCGTACTGCTTTCCGCTAATGACAATCGGTTCGGAGCGAGCGGTGGAACGGTCAGCTACACAATTGTAATGGACGACGGCAACGTCGCCGCGGGCGAACGCATGCTTATCTCGGCGAATACGCTTCAGACAGGCGAACGCCTGATCTTCATAGGGCCCGCAGAGACGAATGGGTCTTTCCTCATCTATTCCGGCGCGGGCAACGATTTCATCGAGGGCGGCGCCTTGGCCGACGAGATATGGGGAGGGGGAGGCAGCGACGGCCTTTACGGTTATGGGGGCGCCGACGTCTTGCGTGGAGGAGCTGGCGCAGACCAGTTCCGTTACGCCTGGACAAGTGATTCCACCGCGGCCGCGCCTGATCAGATTTTGGATTTCGCCACGGGCGACAAGATTTTCCTGCTGGACCTCATTGCCAATACTGGCGGTGGCGATTTCACCTTTATTGGCAGCGGCGCGCCGACCGGCGCCCGTCAGGTACAGGTGATTCAGAGTGGCGATCAGGCGACGGTCAACCTGTATCTGGATAGCGACGCGACCGCCGACATGGTGATCGACGTCACCGTGGTGGATGGCCATATGCTCACCATCGGCGATTTTACCGGCGTCAGCGCGATGCAGCAGCTGCAGCAGCCGGCGCACGGGCTCGAGAGCATTTTCGGCGGCGCGCGTTTCACCCTGTGGAAGCAAGATGAGTCAGGAGCCTTGCTCGACCAGTGGGACGACCCGACCCTTATCGGCGCGCCCAATGCGCTTCACGCGCTTCCCCCGACCAGCGATCTTTTGCTCTAGCGCATCAGTCCCGCCACCAGCGCTGCTGCCAGCCATATTCGCCCGGCACCGCTTCGCCCTGCGCGTTGCGGGCGGGGGTGAAGCGGAAGCGTTCGCGGATCAGGCGGCAGGTCGTGGCATCCAGGATCGCGTTGCCGCTCGACCGGGCCACGCTGCAGCCGGTGACGCGGCCGTCCGCGCCGACGGCGACGCGCGCGGTGACGATCCCCTGCGCACCGCCGGCTGAACGCGGATAGTCGCGGGGGGCGATTTCGCCGCCGCGCCGCCGCGCGGCGACGACGGGCCTGAGGCTGCCAACACCCGCACCGCTTGAGCCGAGGCCGCTGCCCGCGCCGCCCGTCCCGCCGCCGCCGGCGCCGTCGACCGCACCCATCGGGCCACCGGCGAGGGGCAGAGAAGGCGCGTCCGGCGTCGCGATGGTCGCTGCAACGGGCTGCGGTGCGGCCGAATCTGCTGGCTGCGCGGCCGGCCTGGTCGGGGCGGCAGCTCCTTGGAGCCTGGATGAAAGCCTGGCTGGAGCGGGTGGCGGTTCAACGGGGGGAGGGGGCTCGACCGGGCGGACGTCGAAAATGCCGACGATCGTCTCGCGTTCGCGGACGAAGGAAATGTGGGCAAAGGAAAGAACGAGCCAGATTGCGACGCCATGCGCGGCCAGCACGCAGGCGAGCGAGCGCATCCGGCTATTGGGACTTATCCCGAACATGAAGGCGCTATCGTCGTCACGCCGCCATCTCACGCCATGCGCGGGTTTCGGCAAGTTGAACATCGCCCCAAGGCGGGCTAGCCGGTGTCAGGGCAGCGGTGGAGCGAGGCATGAGCGACGACGGCATTTTGATCGGCGTGGGCGGGGGCGAGCAACAGCGTCTGCGCCTCGACCGCGGCAATCGCCACGGCCTGGTGGCGGGCGCGACCGGCACCGGCAAGACGGTGACCCTGCAGCTGCTGGCCGAGGGCTTCTCCCGCGCCGGCGTGCCGGTCTTCGCCGCCGACGTGAAAGGCGACCTGGCCGGCATCGCCATGCCCGGCAATGCCGAGCAGAAGGCGCATGCCGCCTTCACCCAGCGCGCGGTCGACATCGGACTCACCGATTGGGCCTATGCCGACAATCCGGTCACTTTCTGGGATCTTTACGGCCAGCAGGGTCACCCGATCCGCACCACCATCACCGAAATGGGGCCGCTGCTGCTCGCCCGCCTGCTCGGCCTCAATGAGACGCAGGAAGGCGTGCTGCAAATCGCTTTTCGCGCCGCCGATGACGAAGGGATGCTGCTGCTCAATCTCGACGATTTGCGCTCCATGCTGACCTCGGTCGCGGAAAATGCCGCCGACCTGACGATGCGCTATGGCAATGTCGCCAAGCCGACGGTGGGTGCGATCCAGCGGCAATTGCTGGCCTTCGAGGCGCAGGGCGCGGACCGCTTCTTTGGCGAGCCCGCCCTTGAGATCGCCGATTTCTTGAAGCTGAACGATAGCGGCCGCGGCACTATCAACATCCTCGCCGCCGACCGGCTGATGCAAAGCCCGAAACTCTACGCGACGTTCCTGCTCTGGCTGCTGTCTGAATTGTTCGAGGAATTGCCCGAGGTGGGTGATATCGACAAACCCAAGCTCGTCTTCTTCTTCGACGAAGCGCATCTGCTGTTCGAGGACGCGCCGTCCGCCTTGCTCGAGAAGATCGAGCAGGTCGTGCGGCTGATCCGGTCCAAGGGCGTCGGCGTCTATTTCGTCACGCAAAATCCGATCGATATTCCGGACAGCGTGGCAGGGCAGCTCGGCAACCGCGTGCAGCACGCGCTGCGCGCCTTCACACCGAAAGATGTGCGCGCGGTGAAGGCGGCCGCCGAGACCTTCCGGATCAATCCCGGCCTGGATGTCGAGACCGCCGTGACCGAATTGAAGATTGGCGAGGCTTTGGTCTCCACGCTGCAGCGGGACGGCTCGCCGACGCCGGTGCAGCGCACCCTGGTGGCGCCGCCGCGCTCGCGGGCCGGGCCGCTGACGCCGGTGGAGCGCGCGACGCTGCAGACTTACTCCGCGGTCGGCGGCAAATATGACGAAGAAGTAGACCGGGAGAGCGCGCACGAAATCCTGCTTGGCCGGGCCCAGCAATCGCAGGCGGCGGCGGCCGACGCGCAGGCGCGGCGCGATCAGGAGAAGGCGGTCAAGGAGGAAGAGAAAGCCCGCATCGCCGCCGAGCGCGAGGCCGCCCGGCAGGAACGCGAGCAGCGTCGAGCAGAGCGGGAGTCGCGGGAGAATGAAGGCATGTTCGGCCAGGTCAGCCGCCAGCTCGGCCGCACCGTCCAACGCCAGGTCGTGAACCGCGTGGCGGGCGGGATCGTGCGCGGATTGCTGGGCGGGTTGTTCAGAGGGAGGTAGGAAGAGCCACCCCCAGCCCCTCCAGCAAATGCTGGAGGGGAGTCACAATCTGACTCCCCTCCACGAGTTCGTGGAGGGGCCGGGGGTGGCCCCTATTATTACAGCCGCTCGATCTTCTTCGCGGCTTCGTCGAGCACGTCGGCGATCTTGTGCAAAGTCTCGTCGTCCAGCCCGTCGCGCTGGACCCGGTGCCAGAGGGCGGACAGCAGATTGCCGACCGCGCGGCTGATCGGGGCGCCGCCGGTGCGCCGCTCGCGGTCGCCGGCGTCGCTCAGGCGGGCGAGCAAGGCTTCCACTTCTTCGGCGCGTTCGGCGAGGTGAGCCTTGCCCTCGGCCGTCGCGGCGAAGGCCTTGCGGGTGCCCTCCGCCGCCTGCTCCTCGATCTGGCCCATGTCCTGCAACATGGTCAGCGTCGGATAGACGACGCCGGGGCTGGGCGCGTAGCTGCCGCCGGTCATTTCCTCGATCGACTGGATCAGATCGTAACCGTGGCGAGGCTGGTCGGCGATCAGCTTCAGCAGGACCAGGCGCAGCTCGCCCGGCTTGAACATGCCCCGTCGTCCGCCGCGACCGCCGCGGGCCCCGCCGCCACCGCCCCATTGGCTCCAGTCGCCGCCCCAATTCTGACCGCCGCCGCCGCCCCAGCCGCCGCGGCCCATGCCCATGGCCAGGATCGCTTCGGGGAAATGGCGGCCGCGTGGGCCGCAGCCATGCATCTTGAATCTCATATCAAGCTCCTTCTCGATGCAGCGAAGATATATCTTTGTGTGT
>JBBSLM010000155.1:0-5582 GCA_038255245.1 Sphingomonadales bacterium | reverse complement strand
GGACTTGATCCGGGGTCCACCTTCTTTACCAGCGGAAGATAAGGTGGATGCCGGGTCAAGCCCGGCATGACGAAGTTTGGAGCGTCTTATGCGTATCGTGCTTGCCGCCCTCCTGCTCACCGCCTGCCAGGCCGCGCCGAGGCAGCCGCAGACCAGCACCGCCGCCACATTGGGCCAGCAGGCGCAGCGCTACGGCTACCGCGTCGTCAACACCTACCCGCACGATCCGCGCGCCTTCACCCAGGGCCTCTTCTGGCTCGACGGCGCGCTGTATGAAACCACCGGGCAGGAAGGCGAATCCAACTTGCGCCGCGTCAATCTGGAGGACGGCCGCGTCCTCCAGCAGGCGGATATGCCGGCCGAAGTCTTCGGCGAGGGCAGCACGCCGTGGGGCGACCAGATCCTCTCCATCACCTGGCAGAATGGCATCGGCTATCGCTGGAACCGCCGCACCTTCCAGCAGGTCGGCACCTGGCGCTACCAGGGCGAAGGCTGGGGCCTGGCCAATAATGGCCGCGAGATCATCATGAGCGATGGCAGCGACACGCTGAAATTCCTCAATCCCGACACGCTGCAGGAAGTCCGCCGCGTCCGCGTCACCGTCAACGGCCAGCCGCTCCCGCAGCTCAACGAACTGGAATTCATCCGCGGCGAGGTCTGGGCGAACGTCTGGAATACGGGCGATATCGTCCGTATCGATCCGGCCAGCGGCAACGTCACCGGCGTGATCGACTTGCGCGGCCTGGTGCAGGAAAATCGCGGCGAGAACACCGACGTGCTGAACGGCATCGCCTATGATGCCGAACGCGACCGCATCTTCGTCACCGGCAAATATTGGCCAAGGCTATACGAGATTGCGCTGACGCCGGCCGGGTGATCTCGATTCCCCTCCACGTTTTCGTGGAGGGGTTAGGGGTGGCTCTTGGTCGCAATCGAAGAAGAAAGAACCACCCCCAGCCCCTCCACGAAATCGTGGAGGGGAGTTAGGCTTGAGCCCGCCCTCGCCGCATCGCCCCCGCAATCGTCGCGCAAACCAGCAATTGCAGCGTGTGGTAAAGCATGACCGGCGCCAGCACGAGCGCGAGGGTGGAGTTGGAGAACATCACTTTCGCCATCGGCGCGCCGCTCGCGATGCTCTTCACCGATCCGCAGAACAGGATCGCCACCCGGCTGCCCCGGTCGAAACCCGCCGCCCGCCCGATCCCCCAGGACGCGCCGAGGATGAAGGCGAGCAGCACCAGGCAGAAAGCGATCAGCGCGAAAATCTGCCCGCCCGGCACGCGGTCGAACACCCGGTCCACAACGGCGGCCGAGAACGCGCCATAGACCGCCAGCAGGATCGTCCCCTTGTCGACGATCGTCATCAGCGCCGGCCAGCGCGCAATCCACGGCAGGATCCACGGCCGCAGCGCATGCCCGATCGCGAACGGCAGGAACAGCAAGGCGAAGATCCGCCCGATTCCGGACGCCGAAATCTCGATATTCTGCACGTCGAGCAGCAGGCTCGCCAGCAAGGGCGTCAGCAGCACCCCGGCCATGTTCGAAAAAGCCGCCGCCGCCACCGCGCCCGCGACATTGCCGCCGGCCATCGACGTGTAGGCGATCGAACTCTGCACGGTCGACGGCACGACGCACAGGAACAATATCCCCATCCACAGCAACGGATCGAACAGGCCGGGCATCAGCCACATCGCGGTCAACCCGAAAAGCGGAAACAGGCCGAAGGTGACGCCCAGGATCGTCGCGTGCAGCTTCACGTCGCTAAACCCGGCGATCAGCGCCTCGCGCGGTAGCCGCGCCCCGTGCAGGAAGAACAAGGCGAAGATCGCCGCATAGGTCACGACATCCACCGCCGCCGCCGGCGCCGCCGAAACCGGCGCAAAGATCGCCAGCAGGATCGCCCCGATCAGCCACAGCACGAACTTGTCGGGGATCAGGCGGCGGAGCATCGGCTCGCGGCTAGGTCGCGGCAGGGGCGATGGCAATCGGGAAGTCGAGGGAGGAGCGTCGCCGCCCCTCCCCTTTCAACTCAGAAGCGGAACGTGCCCCTGACGTGCCAGGTCATCGGCGCGCCGTAATAGACGGTGCGGATGCTGCCGATCGACGAGAAGTCCTGACCTTCGGTCTTGTAGGTCTCGTCCAAAATGTTCTGGCCGTATAGGCCCAGCGCGAAGCTGCGGTCCCGGTTTTCCCACACGATCCGTGCGTCGGCGATCCAATAGGGATCCGAAAACAGGCCCTCGATCCGGGTGGTCGTACCGACAGCCCCGGTGACGATGGTGTTGTCGACCGCCAGCGCCATTTCCGACCGATAGCGTCCCTGACCACCGAGGGTCACGAAGCCGTGACGGCCTAGGTTGGCTTCATATTGGGCGCCGATGCGGATCGTCCATTCCGGCGCGAAGGCCGGGGTCTGGAAGGCGCGGCTGCCGCCCGGGAAGCGGGCGTCGGCGAATTCCTCATATTGCGCGTCGAGATAGCCGATCTGCGTGTCGATCAGCAGGCCCTGCAGCGGCGTCCAGGCCGCCTCGATCTCGAAGCCCTTCATGCTGAGCTCGCCCGCATTGAGCACGGACAAAGTCGGCGACGGCAGGTTGGTGACCGGGTCGAGGCCCGTGCCCGAAACGCGCGCCTGGAAATTGCGGTAATCGTTGTAGAAGCCGGTGAGGTTCAGGCGCAGCTGATCGGCGATCGTCGAACGAATGCCGGCCTCGAACGAATTCATCGTCTCCGGCTCATATTGGGTCCGCTCGGCGACGCTGTTGGCGCGGCCGTTGAAGCCGCCCGATTTGAAGCCGCGCGAATAGCGGGCGTAGACCATCACCGCGTCGCTGAAGCGGTAATCGATCGACGCCATCGGCGAGATATCGTCCCAGGTATTTTCCGCGACGAACTGGAACGGCGCGAGGCTGGTCAGCAGCGGGCTGGTCGAAAAGGTCGAGGTGGTGCGGAAATAATCCTTGGTCTCGCTGGTATAGCGAATGCCGCCGGACAGGCGCAGGTTCGGCACAATCTCGTAAGACAGATTGGCATAAGCCGCGTAGCTGGTCGTCTCCAGCTCGTCGTCGATCGTGCGCAGGAAGGTCGGGTTGCCGAGCAGCGGCCCGATCAGATCGTCGGCATAGGCCTCCTGGTGCGATTCGACGCGCTCGCGCAGGAAATAGAGGCCGGCGACACCGACCAGCGGCCCGCTGTTCAGATTGACCTGAAACTCCTGGCTGATCTGGTTCTGGTTCACGCCGACGAAGACGTCGCCCATTTCGAGCTGAGTGGCATCGATATCGACATAATCGTCAGTATCGAGCTGCCGATAGGCGCTGATCGAACGCAAGGTAATGCTGTCCGTCGCATCATAGGCGATGTTCATCGCCACGCCCCAGTGCCGAAGATCGGTCGAGTTCGGCAGACTGGCCGTGGTGCGGACGGTGAAGTCGTAGCTTGTCGGGTTGGTCGGCAGCGCCAGCGCGACCCCGCCGCCGATCAGATAGGTCAGCGAGTTGAGCGGCTGGCCCGTGCTGAGCGACGCATTGTCCTGCGAATAATCGGCGGTAAAATCGATCCGGAGCCGCTCGTTCGGCGTGAAGGCGATCATGCCGCGGGCGGCGCGCGTGTTGCGGTCATTATAGTCGCGATCGAGCACCCGATCCTCGACATAGCCGTCGCGCTGCGCGTGCATCACGGCAAAGCCGGCCGCGACGGTGTCGCTGACCGGCCCGGATGCGGACAGGCGGATCTCATTCTGGTCGTAGGTGCCGAGCGTCAGCGACGCCTGGCCGCGAAACTCCTGGCCCGGGCGGCGCGTGATCAGGCTAAGCGCGCCGCCGATCGTGTTCTTGCCGTAGAGCGTGCCCTGCGGGCCGCGCAGCACTTCGACGCGCTGCAGGTCGAGCAAATCGAGCTGGGTGCCGCGAATTCGGCTGTAATAGACGCCGTCAATATAGACGCCGACGGCGGGATCGAAGGTCTGCAGCGCGTCCGGCTGGCCGACGCCGCGAATGTAGATGTTGGTGGAGTTGGACGAGCCGCGGCCTTGCACGATATTCAAATTCGGCACCGCGCCCTGCAGGCCGGTCGTATCCTGCGCCTGGATGCGCTCGAGCGTGCGCTCGCTAAAGGCGCTTACCGCGCCCGGAACGGTCTGCAGCGTCTCTTCCGTGCGGCGGGCGGTGACGACGATCTCGCCTTCCTGGGCGGCCGATTCGGCTCCCTGCTCCTGCGCGTCGGGCGTTTGCGCCTCCTCGCCCGCCTCGGGCTGCAGCGACATCGCGCTCGCCGGCGATGCGATCAGCGCCGCGCCGGCAACGCCAAGCGCCAAGAAAGTCCGGATCTTCGTCCGCTGAGTCATGTTAGCCTCCCCTAATTCCACCAAGCGATGAATATTCCAACTGTACGCATTTGCCAAGCCTGCGGCCTCATGGCGCGGCCGCCAGGAAGCGCGCGATCGCGGCGGCCGATTCCGGCTCGTCGAGCATCGGCGCGTGGCCGACATCCGGCACCTCGGTCACGTCCAGATGCGGCGCCGCGGCCTGCATTTTCGCCGAGATCCCGGCGGTGATCAGATCGGAAATCCCGCCCCGCACCAGCGCGACCGGGCGCCCGGCGGAGAAGGCCGCGAACAAGGGCCACATGTCCGGGATCGCCCCCGGCGCCACCGCCGCGGCGATGGCCGAATCATAGTCCAGCGCTGGCTTGCCCCCGTCGTCGCGCAGCAGCCGACGCGCGAAATCGTCCCAGAACGCCCGGGGCCGGCCCGGGAAAGCCGCACCATTCGTGCGCTCGGCATAGGCGGCCGCTTCATCCCAAGTCTCGAACGACGCGGTTTTGCCGACATAGCTGGCGATTCGGGCGATTCCCGCCGGATCGAGCTCCGGCCCGACATCGTTCAACAGCCCGGCCGCCACCCGGTCCGGCGCGATCAGCGCCAGCGTCATGGTGATCAAGCCGCCCATCGACGTGCCCACGAACGCCGCGCGGGCAATGCCGAGGGCGTCGAGTAAGGCGAGCACGTCGGCGGCATAAGTGCCAGGGTGATAATTGGTCGGCACCGGGTCACGGTCCGAACGCCCCCGCCCGCGCACATCGAGCACCAGCACCCGCCGGCCGCTGGCGGCGATGCCCGGCGCGACGTCGGCGAAATCCTTCGAATTGCGGGTGAGGCCGTGGATGCAGATCAGCGGCAGCCGCGCATCGCCATCGGCGCCCGGATAGTCTCGCGCATAGAGCCGCAACCCATCCGCGGACGTCCACCAGCGATCGGAAAAGCCGTTCATTCTCGCCCCCGGGAATAGCAGCCACTGGCTGGCCCCGGAGCGCCACGAAGTCAATCGAATTCATCAAGGGAAGAAGTTGACAAGCGGGCCGCGCCGCGCTTGATCAAGGGCGGCCGCAACCGACTGGGGGACGAAGTTGCCGGGAAGAAAAGCCGAACGGCCGACCGAGCCGAACGAGACCGCGCCGCGCACCGGCACGCGCGGGCGACGGCCGAAGCTCGCCGTGCCGAGCAATACCCAGGATACGATCCTCGACGCCGCCGAATCACTGTTTGCGCGCAACGGCCTGCACGGCGTCACCATGCGCCAGGT
>JBBSLM010000154.1:0-5620 GCA_038255245.1 Sphingomonadales bacterium | reverse complement strand
TCCGGCTGGGGAAGTAAGCGCGAGGATCAACGGCACGCCGCCAACGCGAGGATGTTCGGCGAGGCCGAACAGGGCCTGGACGCGCACCGCGACCGTCGGCCCGGCTTCGGCTTCATAGTCGATCGGGTGGCGGCTACCCGCAGGGGTGAGGAAAGCGGCGGGGGCGCGGCGCTCCAGCCGCTGCGTGCCATCCCAGCCCAGGATCGAGTCGAGCGCACCAGTGAGCGCGGCGGGCGCGATCTCGGCGAGGCGGCGCTTGCCGGAGAGCAGGGCTGCAAGCCAATCGTCGAGCTGCGCGATCAGCGCCGAATCCGACACGTCCGGAATTTCGGGATCGGCCGTCCGCGCGAAAGCCGCGCGGCGGCGCAGCGCCCGCGCTTCGCCATTCCATGGCAGCAGGGCGAGACCGTGACGCTTCACACCATCGAGCAAGGCGGCCTCGATCGCGGCCGGATCGGCGCGGCTGTCCTGCCCGCCGGAGAGCAGAATCGCGCCGAGGCGCCGGCCGTGGCTGGCGCGCACGCCGCCGCTGGCCGGATCGAACGCGACCTGCGTGCCGGATTCGATGCGGCCGGCGAACAGGGTTTCCACCGTCTCGCGATCGATCGGTGCGGCGGAGAGGATGCGCGCGCCGCCAGCCGCGCCCGAGGCTTCGGCGACTGCCAGCCATTCGGCGCGGGCGAGCGACGAGGCCGGATCGAGGCGGAAGCCGCGCCCGCCCGCGCTGAGCCAGTCGGCGCCGGTCGAATCGCGGCGCTTCGAAATCCGATCGGGGAAAGCGAGCGCGACGCATTCGCCGACGCTGCCGTTCTCCCCCGCCGAGCCGCCGGCAAGCTGGCGCCAGCGCCTTGCCAGGCCGCGCGCCGCCTCGGCCCGCTTGCCACGTTCGCCGCGCCAGCGGCGCAGCCGCAATTCCAGGTCGGCGTCCTGACCGCCCAGACCCCGTTCGGACAGCAAGACCGCGACGTCCGCCGCGAGCGCACCGAAGCCGCGTTCGCTCGCGGCGATCAGCATGTGGGCGAGGCGCGGCGGCAGCGGCAGGCCGGCAATCGCGCGGCCGTGGGCGGTCGGGCGGCCATTGGCATCGATCGCGCCGAGGCTGGCCAAGCGCGTGCCCGCTTCCTCGAGCGCGGCGGCGGAGGGCGGATCGAGCCAGCGCAATTCGCGCGGGTCGGCGACGCCCCAGAGCAGGCAATCGAGCAGCAAAGGCGTGAGGTCGGCCTCGAGGATTTCAGGCGGATCGAAGCGCGGCAGGGCCGCCGTCCCCGCTTCCTCCCACAAACAATAGACGCGGCCCGGTCCCTGCCGGCCGGCGCGGCCGGCGCGCTGGGTGACGGCAGCCTGGCTGGCGCGTTCGGTGACCAGACGGGTGAGGCCGGCGGCACGGTCGTAGCGCGGGCGGCGGGCGAGACCGGAATCCACGACGATGCGGACGCCTTCGAGGGTGAGGCTGGTCTCGGCGATCGAGGTGGCGAGCACGATTTTGCTGCGGCCGGGCGGGGCGGCGGCGATGGCGGCGCGTTGCTCGGCGGGATCGAGGCTGCCGTGGAGGCGGTGGAGGTCGACATCGGGCGGCAGCGTCAGCCGCTCGGCGGTCCGCTCGATCTCGGCGACACCGGGGAGGAAGGCGAGCAGGCTCCCCTCCCCTTCCGTAAGCGCACGCCGGATCGCGGCGGCCATCGAATCCTCGATCCGTTGTTCGGCGGCGCGGCCGAGATGAATGAGGGTGATCGGATGGGATCGGCCTTCGCTGGCGATAACCGGCGCAGGTCTTTCGTCAATTTGCATCAGCGTCGAAAACCGCGCCCCATCGAGCGTCGCCGACATGGCGAGCAGGCGCAGCTCCGGCCGCAGCGCAGCTTGCGCGTCGAGCGCCAGGGCGAGGCCGAAATCGCTGTCGAGGCTGCGCTCATGGACCTCGTCGAACAACACGGCGGAGACGCCCGCCAGCTCGGGATCGGCCTGGACGCGCTTGAGGAAAATGCCCTCGGTGAGAACGGTGATGCGGGTCGCGGCGGAGCGTTTGCTGTCGAGCCTCGTCGCGTAGCCGATGGTGCGCCCGACCGGCTCGCCGGCCAGCTCCGCCATGCGTTCGGCGGCGGCGCGGGCGGCGAGGCGGCGGGGGGAGAGGAGCAGGATTTCGCCTTTGCACCAGGGCTCCTCGAGCAAAGCCGGCGCGACGGCCGTGGTCTTGCCGGCGCCGGGCGGGGCGACGAGCACGGCGTTGGGGGCCTCGCGCAAGGCGACGACCAGGTCCGGGAGGACGGTGTTGATGGGCAGATCAGGCATGAGGCGGAACCCGCTCGCGCTCAATCCTCAGCGAAAATCTCATCGTGCGGGAGGGCGAGGCCGAGCGAAGGAAGCACCATGTCGGCACCGGCCGGCAGCCAGTCGTCGCTCCAATTCTCGTCGCCCGTGCGGCGGACGATGCGGACCCGTTCGCGGACGGTATCGACGAAGACGATTTCCCGGACCCCGGCGAGGCCGCGATATTCCGACAGCTTGGTGACCTGATCGAGCGATGAGGTTGAAGGCGACAGCACCTCGACAACGACTTGAGGATCGCCGAGCAATTGTTTGGTCGTGTCGCCCGGTTCGAGCGGACGGCAATAGACGCTGACATCCGGAAAGCGGATCGAGGCTGGTCCGGTCCGGGTGGCGAAATCGGAGCCGTAAGGCCGGCAGCCGGAACCGCGCAACCGTGAGCCGAAGGCGATGATGAGGTTCGCGGCGACCCGGGCGTGCGCCTCGCTGCCGCCGGACATCATGTAGATGATGCCGTCGTCGAGTTCGGCCTTGGCCCCGCGAAAGTCCATGTCGAGGAATTCCTCGACGCTGACGCGGCGGTAGGCGGGGTCGAGGGGGCGTGAACTCATCGGCGCAATTTACGCCTTCGCATCCCATTAAGAAAGAGCGGGGGATTGCTGCTGCGGCGTAGGCCGGGGTCGGACGGGTTCTGCGGTCTTGAAGACCGCCGCACCGCCGACCAATGGTTTGGCGAGTCCTCGGCCCAGTAACGATCTCTTCGCTCGCGGAAGGCCGCCTGGCGTAGGAAATCCTACGCCCACGCCGCCAACTATAACAAGGTTGTTTTCAACACAAAATTCTGCTGAAAGCATGCTAGAGTGAATCATTGTGGTAAAAGGGGTAACCACCGATGCCAAATCTCGTCGCCGAGCTGAACAGTCTCGACTTCAGCGTATATATTGGGGGGCCTTTGCAGGCTGCGATTCAGGCGCAGAATGCCGCCTCCATGGCGACGGTCAATTTTATTAAGGAAGTGGGTTTCGAGCCCGGCACCACTCCGGGAACCCTGGGTCCGGTTCGGTACGTGGATTTCAATTTCACAAAACTTGTGCCCAATCCGGACTTCGATCCGGACGAGGCCGTGGGCACCGGGAATCAGCCGATGATACCGCAGGCGATCGCGGTGAAGGTGCCGTTCATGGCCATGCTCACGCCGCCGGCGCTTCGCATCGACGAGCTGACGATCGACTTCAACGCCAAGCTGACCTCGGTCGAGACATCAAGCGTCAACAGCGAGTTTGCCGCCTCGGCGGAGCTCGGAATCAACTACAAGGTCGTCAACTTCAAGGCGTCCGCCTCCTACAAGCGCTCGTCATCCCGCGGCACGACGGTGGAGAAAACCTACAATCTCGGAGTCAAAGTCACGGCGGTGAACGACGAGATCCCCGAGGGCCTCGACCGCATCCTGACAATGCTGGAGGACAGCATCTCCAGCACAGCAACACCGCCGGCGGGGGGCGGATGACCGGGGGCAGCGGCGTCCGCCCCCGCCCGCGCGCGGCGCGGAACCGTCATTAAGCGCCGATCGGGGACAGATTCATGCCGACGCTCGACGAATATCTCGGCGGAATCTTCGCCAGCCTGACCCAGGCGCGGATGCTCGCCGACGTCCAGGCCGTGAAGGTCGCCGAGCAATATGCCCGGCATGATCTATTGCGCCACTTCGCGGTGCCGCACCTGCGCTTCAGCGACGTCGAGCTGACCATCCCCGTCGCCATCGAGGCCGTGCAGAGCGGCTCGAAGGGCGGGATCGGGACGGACCAGCGCGAGGCGATACGCGGCGGCGTCGCGAGGGGTCTCGCGCAAAGGCTCGGCCTTCGCCAGCTTCCGGGGCAGGTTGGCGCCGAAGTGAGTTCCGCGATCGACTCCGGCATCGATCGGCTCGCCGAGAGGAGTCCCGGGCGTCCGCTCAACGAAAGCCTCGACGAGTTCGCCAAGGAAGTCGCCAGCGATATTCACAAGCGCCTCGCGAGGGCCGAACCGGCGCTCGGCCAGCGTCTCGAGGTGGATTCTGTGGTCGAGGTCGTGCGCAAGATCGCGGGCGAGCATGTCCGCGAGATCGCTCCGGCGGGCGGCCTGGGTGGTCTCCAGGTCGTCGCGGAATCGCACCGGCTGCGCGAGCAACGCCCTTCGGACATGATCGTCATCAAAATGTCGATCAGCGAGGAGGGGATGGAATGGCAGCAAATGGAGATGAGCGACGGCCGGACCGAGCGAAAATTACTGCCGGAATGAGGCTGAATCGTGCGAATCTCGCTGTTTCGTAGCCGGGAGCAGTTGATCGGGCTGCTGCTGGAACTTCCCGCTTTGACGACCGCGCTCGTGGGCAAGCAGCCTGGGTCGGTCCAGCGGCTGGTCGATCTGCTGCAACGGTCGGAACAGCTGCTCATCGACAACCGAATGCGGCAGGCGGCCGATCTGGCCGCCAGCCGCGCCGCGCTTGTCGCCGTGCGGCTCGACGATTCCGGCGGCAGGATGCGCTCGAAGGAGCGGCGGTGCGCGCTGGAAAGGATCGGTCCGATCGGCTCGGCCATTTCCGAGGCGCTCGCGCCGGTGGAACAGCGCATCGAAAGCGCCCGGCTGCCCGCCCGGCAGCTGCTCCAGCTGGTCGCCGCGAGCGGGGCGGTGGAGCTCAACGGCGATCGCGACCTGACCGAGTTCGTGGAGCGAATCTGGCGGCTCGCGAGCGAGCACGACCAGCTCAAGTCCCTGGCCATGCAAATCCGCATCGCGCTCGACCGGCAGGACATTCCGCTGCTGCTCGCCGAGGAAATCGACCTTGCCGATTTTGCGGCCTGAACCTTCGGTTCACGCCCCGACGACATTCGGAAAGGGCCGGGGATCACTCCCCGGCCCTTCGCATTTGCAACGGTCGGTTGGACTTTAGAAGTCCATCCCACCCATTCCGCCCATGCCGCCGCCGGGCATGCCGGCCGGGGCCTTGTCTTCCGGCAGCTCGGACACGGCGGCTTCCGTCGTGATGAGCAAGCCGGCGACCGAGGCCGCGTCCTGGAGGGCGGTGCGCACGACCTTGGTCGGATCGATGACACCGGCGGTCACGAGGTTCTCGTACACGTCGGTCTGGGCGTTGAAGCCCATGGTCTCGTCATTGCCGTCGAGCAGCTTGCCGACCACGACCGCACCGTCGCTGCCCGCATTTTCGGCGATCTGGCGGATCGGCGACTGCAAGGCGCGGCGGATGATGTCGATGCCGCGAGTCTGGTCGTCATTGACGCCGGTCATGCCCTTCAGCGCCTTGGTGGCGTAGAGCAGAGCGGTACCGCCGCCGGGGACGATGCCTTCCTCGACCGCG
>JBBSLM010000153.1:0-5629 GCA_038255245.1 Sphingomonadales bacterium | reverse complement strand
CACGCCGGGCCGGCTGATGGACCTGTTCGGCCGCGGCAAGATCATGCTGAACGGCTGCAGCCTGCTGGTGATCGACGAAGCCGACCGCATGCTCGACATGGGCTTCATCCCGGACATCGAGGAAATCTGCTCGAAGCTGCCCAAGGACCGCCAGACCCTGCTGTTCAGCGCCACCATGCCGCCGGTGATCAAGAAATTGGCGGACAAATTCCTGACCAATCCCAAGCAGATCGAGGTGGCGCGGCCGGCCTCGTCCAATCTGCTGATCGAACAGCGCCTGGTGCGGGTCACGGGGCCGAAGAAGCGCGACACGCTGGCCGGGATGCTGCGCGAGCCCGGCGTGACCAGCGCGATCGTGTTCTGCAACCGCAAGACCACGGTGCGCGAGCTTTCGACCAGCCTGAAGCGCGGCGGATTGAAGGCCGGGCAGATCCATGGCGACATGGAACAGCGCGACCGGCTGGCCGAGCTCGACCGCTTCAAGGGCGAGGAGATCAACATCCTGGTCGCCAGCGACGTCGCCGCGCGCGGACTGGACATCAAGGGCGTCAGCCACGTCTTCAATTACGACGTGCCGTGGCAGCCGGACGATTATGTCCACCGCATCGGCCGCACCGGCCGCGCGGGGGCAAGCGGCATCGCCGTGACGCTGGCGACGCGCGAGGATGGCGAAGCGATCGACAAGATCGAGAAATTGCTCGGCATCAAGATTCCGGAAGTGGGCGCCGAGTCGAAGCCCGCTCCCCCGCGTGAGGAGGCGGCCGAGCAGGAGCCGAAGCGCGAAGCAAGACCCCGAAGCCGCCGCGGCAAGAGCGCCGAGACCGCTGAAGCAACGCCCCGGCCCGCTCGCGAACCGCGCGAAGAGCGTGAGCCGCGCCCGCCCCGCGCGGAGCGTGAACCGCGCGAGGAACGCGAGCCGCGCCCGGCCCGTGAGGCTCGACCGCCCCGCGAAACCCGCGAGCCGCGCGAGGAACGGGTCGCCCGTCCGCCCCGTGACGAGCGCCCGGCAAGGCCCCCGCGCGAAGAGCGTCGGCCCGAGCCCGAAGCTGGTGGCGACGAAGAGGGCTGGAACGGCCCGGTGCCGAGCTTCCTGGGCACCGGCTTCGGCGGCTGAGCGCCGCTAGCGGCGGGTGAAGCCGAAGCGATAAGGTTCGCGCGCGCCGCCGCCCTGATGATAATTGGGCGGCCAGACACTCGCCAGCACGAGACTTCCGCCGCCGGGGAGCGCCAACGGCTCGAGGGAGGAAATGGTCGCAGGGCTGGAGACGCCGGCGACTTCCGCGCGCATCACCAGCCGGCCGCTCCACACGCAATCGACGTCGACCGGGCAGCGGCTGTCCTCGATCACCTCCAGCGGCTTGATCGTCAGGTCGCCGAGGCGGATCGTCTCGTTCAGCCCGCCATAAGCGTGGCCCGGCTGGTCGGCCGGTCGCTGTTCGCGCGGCTGGCCCGGCGCCGGCGCGTCAGGCGCGTTGCCGGCAACGTTGGCGACCGGGGGGCTCGCCATGCATCCGGCGACGGCAAAGGCCGCGATCGGGATCAAGCGCATCACCCGTCACGGTTGCACCCGCGCGCCATAACGGGCGGTGAACGTGGCGTTGAAGGCAAGGAAGCTGGATCGCAGCTTTCGCTGGAATGACGAAAGCGCAAATGGCAGATTGGGCGGATGAGATATCGCTTTTCCCTGGCGGCGCTCGCACTGGCGGCGGCCGTGCCCGCCATCGCCCAGCCGAGCCGCGACGATGACCTCCATGCCTTCCTGCAGGAACGATTCGGCGCGGAGCGGGCGAACCACGACGACACGCGCTATTCGCACGGCTGGGCCGATCTCAACGGCGACGGGCGGCCCGAGGCGTTCGTCTATCTGATGTCGCAAGAATGGTGCGGGTCAGGCGGCTGCCACCTGTTCATCTACACGCCGGAGCAAAATAGCTTCCAACAGCTCGCGCGGATCAGCATCACCAATCCCCCGGTCCAGGTGCTGAACAGTCGCACTGGCGGCTGGCGTGATATTTCGGTCGTGGTTTCGGGCGGCGGCGTGCGCGCCCATCATGTGCGCCTTTCCCAACGAGGCGGCACCTACCCGGGCAATCCGACCGTGCCGCCGGCCCAAGCCCTGCGCCGACCGCCGCGCGGCGAGGTCATGATCCACGTCAACAATCGCGGCCGGAAGCTCTTCTAAGCACCGCGATAGCGGGTGATGAACGACGCCGCGAACGACGCCAGCCGCTCTTCCGCGATCGCGTCGCGGAGCTGCTGCATGAGCTGCTGGTAGAAGCCAATATTGTGCTCGGTCATCAGCATCGCGCCGAGCATCTCGCCGGATTTGACCAAATGGTGGAGATAGGCGCGGCTCCAGGTGGCGCAGACCGGGCAGGCGCAATCGGCGGCGAGCGGGGCCGGGTCCTCGGCGAATTTGGCATTGCGGATGTTCAGCGGCCCGTCCCAAGTGAAAGCCTGGCCGTTGCGCCCCGAGCGGGTCGGCAGCACGCAATCGAACATGTCGATCCCGCGCAGCACCGCGCCGACGATATCATCCGGCTTGCCGACGCCCATCAGATAGCGCGGCCTGTCGGCGGGCAATTGGCCGGGGGCGAAATCGAGCGTGGCGAACATCGCCTCCTGCCCCTCCCCCACCGCCAGGCCGCCGACCGCATAGCCGTCGAAACCCACGTCGATCAGCGCATCGGCGGAAGCCTTGCGCAAGGCCTCGTCCAGCCCGCCCTGCTGGATGCCGAACAGAGCGCCGTGATGGCCGAGCGCGTCCAGCGCGATCCGCGAGCGCGCCGCCCAGCGCATCGAGCGGTCCATCGCCACCGCTTGCTCCTCGCGGCTGACCGTGGTCGGCACGAGCTGGTCGAAGGCCATGACGATATCGGAGCCGAGCGCGTGCTGGATCTCCATCGAGCGTTCGGGCGAAAGCATGTGCCGCGAGCCATCGATGTGCGAAGCGAAGGCGACGCCTTGCTCGCTCACCTTGGTGAGTTCGGACAGGCTCATCACCTGATAACCGCCACTGTCGGTGAGGATCGGACGATCCCAGCCCATGAAGGCATGGAGCCCGCCCAGCCGCTGCATCCGCTCCGCTCCGGGACGCAGCATGAGGTGATAGGTGTTGCCCAGAATGATGTCCGCGCCCGCCGCGCGTACGTCCGCGGGCTTCATCGCCTTCACCGTCGCGGCGGTGCCGACCGGCATGAAAGCAGGCGTACGGATCTCGCCGCGGGCCATGCGGATGGTGCCGGTGCGGGCGCGGCCGTCGGTGGCGGCGATGGTGAAGGTGAAGCGGTCGGCAGACATGGAGGCGGGCTTTAGCCGCCAGGCCGCCGAGAGCAATGGTTAGGGCATCAACCCCGCAGGGTCGCAAGCAGCCGGTCGGAAAAGCAAGCCTCGCGCGCGATCGGCAGATTCAACTCTGGGATGTTCCCGGATCGCGTACAGTCTCTTCGACCGCATAGAGATCGTCGCTGACCAGAGTGGTAGTGCCGCCGGCTACGTGTCGAACCACCCGGACTTGGCGGCAATCAATGCGCTCGCTGCGATCAATCTCGATTTCCGCGGCCTCGATCGGCTCCGGCGCGTGAAATGCTGCGGTGAGGGTCAGATCGCGGACGGCGAGGCGGAGGCGGACGGGCATTGGCAGGGGGTTGGCGAGGCGGAGGTCCTTCCAGGGCCAGACCACGGTGGCGTCGAGGCCGAGTGGGGTGAAGCGTTCCTGCTCGGCATAGAGATCGCGCGAATGGGGGTGGCGCTCCACAGGCGTGAGTCCGGCGCGGATGCCGGCTTCGTAGATGATACCGCTGAGCTGGCAGAGGCCGCCGCCGACATCGCCGCCAACGACGCCGCCGCGGATCGAGCGACCGATGGCGAAGCCGGAGCGGCGCGTGGGGCGGCCGATCAGGCGCCAGAAGGACAAGGTCTCGCCTGGGGCGATGACGATGCCGTCCAGCCGCGTGGCCCCGAGCGTGAGGTTGGCCAGCTTGCCCGCGAGATAGGGCGAAGGCTTGATTTCCTGCACGACGGTGACGACGGGATGGACGAAATCGGCGCCCCGCCCGCGTGCGAAACGCGGACGCACACCTAGATCGTGCAGGCTCCGGCGCGCCCCCGCTACCGAAGCGCGCAGGCCATAAGGCATAGCCCGGCGGAGCAGGTCGCGCAGAGCCATCGGTCAGGCCTTTGTGAACCGCACGTCGGCGGAATCAGCTCTTCGGGGCGGGCTGGGGTCCGCGCTGCTCGTCGAGATTTTCGAACCGGACATTGACGCCGTCGTGACCGTGTTCGCGCGAAATGACGTTCGCGCGCGCGATCGCGCGTTCGATGGCGTCCGACGGCAGCGCGTTCGACATGCCCGCCTCATTGATCGCGCTTTCCGCCTCCTCGTCACCCAGCGTCGCCGCGACGAGGAGCCACGCCAGTCCTTCGACCGGATCGGCCGGGACGCCCTCCCCCTGATAGTGCATGATCCCGACGCCGAAGAAGCCATGTTCTGCGCCCAACCGGGCAGCATTCCGGTACCGGCGCATCGCCTCCGCCAGATCGCGCTCGACGCCTCTGCCGGTGGCATACATCACGCCCAAGCTCACCTGCGCGTCCGGGCTGCCCTGGTCGGCAGCGCGCCGGAACCAGGAAACGGCCGCAATGGGATCGGCGGCGACGCCCTGCCCCAGATCGAGCATGACCCCGTAACGCCATTGCGCATGGCGATGGTCGGCCTCGGCGGCGCGATGATAGAGCTGGGCCGCGCGTGCGCGGTCTTGGGCGACGACCCGGCCATGATCGTAGAACCAGGCGAGATAATTGATTGCACCGGCATCGCCTTGAGCCGCGGCGCGATCCACGAGTTGGAAAGCATCGGCCTCCCGGCCGGCTTCCATCAATTCGCGCGCATCCTCGGCCGGTCCGGCGGCAATGCTGGCGAACGCCGCCGCGGCCATGAACAGCAATCGCAGGGCCCCCCGCCCCCGCATCAGCCCGCTTTCGCGACCTGCTTGTCGTCCAGCAATTGCTGCAGCTCGCCCGCCTCGAACATCTCCATCATGATGTCGCTGCCGCCAACGAACTCGCCCTTCACATAGAGCTGGGGGATAGTGGGCCAGTCGGAATAGGCCTTGATGCCGTTGCGGATCTCGGGGTCCTGCAACACGTCGACCGTCTCGAAGCCGACGTTCAGATGATCGAGGATCGCGATCGCGCGGCTGGAGAAGCCGCATTGCGGGAACAGGGCCGTGCCCTTCATGAACAGGACGACGTCGTGCTTGTTCACGATTCCTTCGATGCGGGCGTTGGCGTCACTCATCTCAAACTTCCTCAGTCAGGCACGGCGGTGGAAAGCTGGAGGGCGTGGAGCACGCCGCCCATGCGCCCGCCGAGCGCCTCGTAAACCATCTGGTGCTGCTTCACGCGGGGCATGCCGCGAAACGCCTCGGCCACCACGCGGGCGGCATAATGATCGCCGTCGCCGCGCAGATCGGTGATCTCGACCCGGGCGTCCGGGATCGCGGCCCGGATCATCGTCTCAATCTCGTCGGCGGCCATCGGCATCGGCTCAGCCCATCGATTCCATAAGCTGGCGGCGCGCGTCGATCGCCTTGCGCTCGATCTCAAGCTCGATCTCGGCCTCATCGAT
>JBBSLM010000152.1:0-5665 GCA_038255245.1 Sphingomonadales bacterium | reverse complement strand
TGTCGCGGGCACGTTGCGGTGTGTGCGGACGTGGCGGAATGGTAGACGCTGGAGACTTAAAATCTTCTGCCCGACAGGGCGTGCGGGTTCGAGTCCCGCCGTCCGCACCAAGTCAAACCGAAACGGATGCGATAGTGCGCTTCGGAGCGGCCGCTTGCCATTGACTTGCAACAGAGCTGGCCTAGGCTTGCTTATCCCGCGCCAACCCACGGCCTTGCCGTTGATCTTCGATTGCGCGGCCAGTTTATTGCGAAGCGACTGACCGGACGGCGCAGCGCATCGGCGCCCCGCCCTTCGGTTCACGGGAGGGGAATCACATGTCAGAACCGTTTCTTGGGCAGCTTTTGCAGGTCGGCTTTACGTTTGCGCCGCAAGGCTGGGCGTTGTGCGCGGGCCAGACGCTGTCAATCTCGCAGAATAGCGCGTTGTTCGCGCTGCTCGGGACCACCTATGGCGGCAATGGAACGACGACCTTCCAGCTGCCGGATTTCCAGGGCCGCGTGCCGATCGGCACCGGCAACGGCGCCGGCCTGTCGCCCTATGTCGCGGGCCAGGTAAGCGGTACCGAAAATGTCACGATTTCGACCAATCAGATGCCGGCGCACACCCACCCTGCGACCGTGTCGCAGATGCAGGCGTCGAGCGCCAAGGCAACGCTGCAGCAGCCCGGGGCCGGTTCCGTCCTGGCCCGCGGCGTCGACAATGTCGGCAGCGCCGTGCCGCTAATCTATCTGCCGACCGGAACGGCGACGGACGTGACGCTGGGCGGCGCGATCGGTGTCACGATCGGCAATACCGGGGGCAGCCAGCCGACGCCGATCATCCAGCCCTATCTGGCCATCACCACCATTATCGCGCTGGAAGGCATCTTCCCTTCACGCAATTGATGCCAGTGCGCTGCTCCGGCCGGCGTCGCGGCGCCGGCCGGCCGCGGATCAGTTGAACACCGCCTGGTAATAATAGCCATCCACGCCTTCCGGCCCGGTCGGCGCGTTGGTGCGCTCGATATAGATGATGTCCGGCCCAAAGCCGTCGCTCTTCATCGCGTACATGCCCGTGACCAGCAAAGCGTCGGGCCCTGAGCGGAACAGCAGCCGGAACGCCTGGCGGGCGATGCCCGGCGTCTGGCGTCCCGGCCGCACTTCGATCAAAGTCAGGGCCACCGGCTTGGGATCGCAATCGGCCAGAAAGGTCTGCCCGAGCAGTGGCTGGAATTCCTCGATGAAAATGGGCCGAGGCAGGATGGGAGGCGAGTCGCTCATGACGCTTATGGTCGTCTCTCGGCCGCGGTCTGTCAAAGCCCGCGCCCGCCCCGGATGAATGTCATCGGCGATCCCGGCGCGGCGTTCGATGCGGCATTGCGAATGCGCGCGCCCGGCCATGACGTCCGTCCCGAAGCCCCGGACGACCACGCCTTTCTCGCGGACTTGTTCGCCGCAGTCTCGCCTTTGCGGGACCTGCTGCCCCCTGCCCTGCTGGCCCAGCAGGCGGCGACGGCCGACGCACACTTTCGCAATGTCTTCCCGGACGCCATGCGCCGCATCGTCACCGACAAGCAAACACCGGTCGGCAGGATTGTCGTCGACTGGACACAGGCGGGTCACAGCATTGGTGTCGACATCGCCGTGCTGCCCGAAGCGGGCGGCATCGGGCTTGCCATGCTCCGGGCCTGGCTCGCGACTGCGGACGCGCTGGCCCGCCCCTGCCGCCTCAATGTGGTCAGGACCAATCCGGCGCGGGCGATCTACGCGCGTTTGGGATTTCAGGAGATCGAGGCTGAGTTCGACAATCCACTGATGGAAATGATCCGGCCGGTTTAGCCCCGCGCGGCCATCCAGTCGCACTTGTAAATGCTGACCGGCTCCAGAAATTTTGCACCGAGGCGCCCGCCGAGTTGCCAGCGGATTTGCGCCCGGACCGGGCCGATGCCGGGAAGGTCGAGCGCGACGTAGGACCCGATCAACACCGGTCGCAAACATTCGGCCATGAAACCCGCGGTCGACAGATCGCACACCGTTACCGCCATCTGCGCATCATTGCCTCGCAAGTCGGCGACCTGCGCGAGCTGCACCCGCACGCTGCGGCGCGGCAAGAAGGCGCGACCGTCCTCCTGTTCGTCGACGGGCGGGCGATGCAGTCCGAAATCCATGCCGCCAGACCTAGCGGCAAGCGGTGAAGGAGCCGTAAAAGGCTGGATGCCGACGAATCGCCTGATCGCACGCGCCACCGCCCTCGCCGGCGTCTGCCTCGCCCTGACCGCGTGCGAGCCGCCGCAGACCGGGCCCGTGAAGATTGTCGCGATCGGACCGGCCCCGGCCATGCTCAACCCCAATCGCGACCCGATGACGCCGTCGTCCGCGCTGCTGCTCGACACGGTCGCGCAGGGGCTGGTGCGGTTCGACGCGGCGGGCGAGATCGAACCGGCGCTGGCGCAAAGCTGGATCGTGACCGACAATGGCCGGCGCTACACCTTTCGCATCCGCCGCACCTTGTGGGCGCGCGGCGAGCGGGTGAACGCGCGCCAGGTTGCCGAGCGGCTGCAGGCGACGATCGCGCGCAACAGCCGCAATGCGCTGAAGCCCGCGCTGGGCGCGATCGAACAGATCGAGGCGATGACCGAGCATGTGCTGGAAATTCGCCTGAAGGCGCCGCGGACCAACTTCCTGCAGTTGCTCGCCCAGCCGGAAATGGCGATCGTGGCGGGCAATGAGGGTACGGGTCCATACCGTATGGGCGGCGAACTGGACGGGACGTTCCGGCTGATCCCGCCGCCGCCGGACGAGGATGCCGACACGCCGGTAGACCCGCGGCCGAACATCATGCTGAGCGGGTCGGACGCCCCGTCCGCCATCGCCCGCTTCGTCCAGGACGATGCCGATCTGGTCACCGGCGGCACGCTTGGCGATGCGCCGTTGCTGAATGCGGTCGAGATTCCGCGCGACCGGCAAATCTTCGATCCCGTGCGGGGTCTGTTCGGGCTGGCCTTCGTCCACGCCGACGGTCCGCTCGCCGAGGCGCGCTTCCGTCACGCTTTGGCCATGGCGATCGACCGGGACGCGATCCGGGAACGCTTCAACCTGGCCACCTTGCAGCCGCGCATGTCGCTGCTGCCGGCGGGCCTGAGCGAGTTCGCGACCCCCGCCATCCCCGACTGGTCCACCGTTTCGCAGGCGGCCCGCCGCGACACGGCGGCGCGGATCGTCGCCGAATATGCCGATGTCGAGCGGCCGCGGCTCCGCGTGGCGTTGCCGCCCGGCCCAGGCTACCGCATTCTCTTCGCGCATCTGCGCCGCGACTGGCGGGCGATCGGGGTGGATGCGGAAGCGGTCGCGCCCGACGCACAGGCCGATCTGCGCCTCGTCGATCGTGTCGCGCCCGCCGACCTCGTCCCCTGGTATCTGCGTCAATTCCTCTGCGGCGTCAGCCCGGTGTGCGACGAAGAAGCGGACCGGCTGCTGGAGGGTGCCCGCAACAGCCTGGACCCGGCGGAGCGGCAGGCCTTGCTGGGCCAGGCCGACCGGCTGCTGGTCGGCGCCGGAGCGTTCATCCCGATCGGCGAACCGGTGCGCTGGTCGCTGCGGGTGCCGAGGCTCGAGCGGTTCCGCGCCAACGTCTTCGGCCGCCATTCACCGACCGAGCTTATCGGCGGGGAGGACTGACCCGTGGCCGAACCCATCACCCCTGACCACCGCGCGCCCGCCGGCGTCCGCAAACGCCTCGACCGGATGGAATATCTGCTCGAACACGCCGTCCGCATCCCCGGAACGAACAAGCGCCTCGGCGCTGACGTCCTGCTCAACATTCTCCCCTTCGGCGGCACCGTCATCGCCGCCGCGATGGGAACCTATATTGCGTGGGAGGCACGCAATCTGGGCGTGTCGAAATGGACAGTGGCGCGGATGGCCGGCAATATCGGCTTCGACATGCTGCTGGGGGCGATCCCGTTCGTCGGCGCGATCCCGGACTATTTCTTCCGCTCGAACAGCCGCAATCTGAGGCTCGTCCGCAAGTGGCTGGACAAGCATCATCCGGCGGCGCTGCCCTGAAGCTCAGGCGGCCCTGAAATCCAGGCCGATGTCCGCGGCGGGGGCGGATTGGGTGATGCGGCCGACCGAGACGTAGGTTACGCCGGTCTCCGCCTTGGCGCGGATCGTCTCCAGGGTGACGCCACCGCTCGCTTCGGTCGGCACCCGGCCGCCGACGATCCGCACCGCCTCGCGCAGGGTGGCGGCAGCCATATTGTCGAGCAGCAAATGGGTCGCGCCTGCCTCCAGCGCTGGCTCGATCTGCTCGATCCGGTCGACCTCGACGATGATCTCGCCGATCCCGGCCGCGACCGCGCGCCGCACTGCCTCGCCGACCGAGCCGGCGACGCCGACATGATTGTCCTTGATCATGGCCGCGTCCCACAGGCCCATGCGATGGTTCTTCGCGCCGCCCATCCGGGTCGCATATTTCTCCAGCACGCGAAGGCCCGGCAGCGTCTTGCGGGTGTCGAGCAGGGTCGCGCCGGTGCTGCCGATCGCATCGACATAGGCGCGCGTCAGCGTCGCTATGCCGGAGAGGTGCTGCACCGTGTTCAACGCCGACCGCTCGGCCGTCAGCATTGCCCGGGCATTGCCCTTCAGCCGCATCAGATCGGACCCCGCCGCGACGGCCTCGCCTTCGCGGGCGAGCGATTCGATCTCCACCGCCGGATCGAGCGCGCGAAAGAACGCCTCGGCGATCGGCAAGCCCGCGACCACGATCGCGTCGCGGCTGTCCATCACGCCGGAAAACAGTGCGTCGGCCGGGATCACGGCAGCGGAGGTAATGTCACCGCGCTCGCCGAGATCCTCCGCCAGGGTCGCCCTCACGAAAGCGTCGAGATCAAAGCGGTCCAGTTCGAAGGTCAAAGTCACACCAACCTCAGTCGCCGGACACCAACGGCCTGCCCACGTCGCCCTTGCCGACCGTGCCGCCGGCCATTTCCAGCATACGGTCGAGCGGCTTCTTGGCGGCGATGCGCAACGACTCCTCGATCTCGATCCGCGGCTCCAGATCGCGCAGCGCGACATAGAGTTTCTCCATCGTGTTCAGCGCCATATACGGGCACATGTTGCAATTGCAGTTCCCGTCGGCACCGGGCGCGCCGATGAACTTCTTGTGCGGCGCCGCCTTCTCCATCTGGTGCATGATGTGCGGTTCGGTCGCGACGATCATGGTCTGGCTGGGGCTGGCCAAAGCATGTTCCAGGATCGAGCGGGTCGAGCCGACATGATCGGCATGATCGAGCACGTGCGGCGGGCATTCCGGATGGGCCAGCACCGGTGCGCCCGGATGCTGCGCCTTCAGCTTCAACAGTTCGGTTTCGCTGAACGCCTCGTGCACGATGCACACGCCCGGCCAAAGCAGCATGTCGCGGCCGGTCTTGCGGGCGAGATAACCGCCCAGATTGCGATCGGGGCCGAAAATGATCTTCTGTTCCGGCGGGATCTGCTTGAGGATGATGTCCGCCGACGAACTCGTGACGATGATGTCGCTCAGCGCCTTCACCTCGGTCGAGCAATTGATGTAGGTCAGCGCGATATGGTCCGGATGGGCCTCGCGGAAGCGCCGGAACTGGTCCGGCGGGCAGCTGTCCTCGAGCGAACAGCCGGCGTCCATGTCCGGCAGCACCACGATC
>JBBSLM010000151.1:0-5673 GCA_038255245.1 Sphingomonadales bacterium | reverse complement strand
GGCGCCCGCTCGGGCCCGAGGATCAGGCTGCACTGCGCGCTTTGCCCTATCGGCTGATCACGCTGCGGCCGCACGAACATATCGTCCGCGAGGGCGACAAGCCGGCCAGTTCGTGCCTGATGGTTTCGGGCTTCTCGATCCGCCACAAGGTCGCCGGCAATGGCGGCCGCTAGATTTTCTCGATCCACATGAAGGGCGATCTCGCCGACCTGCAAAATTCCCTGCTCGGCACGGCGGACCACAATCTGCAGACACTTACCGATGTCGAAGCCGCGATGATCCCGGTGGAGGCCATTCAGGAAATTGCTTTCCGCCGCCCCGCGATCGGCCGCGCCATGTGGTACGAGACGCTGGTCGACGGCTCGATCTTCCGCGAGTGGACGCTCAATGTCGGCCGCCGCGACGCCCGCACGAGGGCTGCCCACTTGCTGTGCGAATTCGCGCTTCGGCTGGAAGCGGCCGGCCTGGGCGAGCGCGCCGGCTACGAACTGCCGATGACGCAGGAGCAGCTGGCCGACGCGCTGAGCCTGACCTCGGTGCACGTCAACCGGACGCTGATGCTGTTGGGCGAAGAGGGCTTCATCAAGCGCCGCCAGCGGGCGATCGAGATCGTCGACTGGGCGGCATTGTGCCAGGTGGCCGATTTTGACCCCGCCTATCTGCACCTGACCAGAAACGAGCAGCCGGCATGACGAATTACCACATAAAGTTGCGCACGGCGGAGCGGATCTGGGAAACGCTGGCGGTCGAGACCGAGGATCTGACCGCCCTGCGCACCGAGGTGGCGCGATTTGTGGGGGAATTGCTGAAGGATCACGCGCAGGAGGTCTGGCACGATCAGGATTGGCGAGTGGACGTGACCGACGAAGAAGGGAGCATCCTCTACGTCATGCACATCCTCGCGACCGACACGGCAGAATTGGCTCTACTGGCCTGAACCTAGAAATGTTGTCGCTGGGGTCGGGCGGAGCCTAAGCCGCGCGACAAGTGCGGTGTCGCCGTCGCGGCGCCGGGCCACTAGGGTCGCACCCGTGGCCAACGGACGTCTTACCGGCACTGCCTACTTCCTGCTGCGGCGCCTGCTGCTGGCATTCCTCGCGATTCCCGCCGGCTACGCGCTGGCCGCCCTCCTGCTCGGCCTCATCCCCGCCAATGCCGGCTGGCGCGAAGCCCCGTCCGGCATCACGATTTTCGTCGCCTCGAACGGGGTCCACGCCAGCATCGGAATGCCCATCGTCACGGCCGAGATGGACTGGCGCCACGTCGCCCCCGCGAGCCATCTGCGCGACCCGGCCATCGCGGCGACCCACATCTTCATCGGTTACGGCCACCGCGACTTCTATCTCGACACGCCGAGCTGGGGCCAACTCTCGCTGACCACCGCCGTCGACGCCGCCTTCGGCAACGGCCCCGCTTTGCTCCACGTCGAGCATATCGCCGCCCCCGCCGAGACAACGGACCTCAAGGCGATCATGCTCACGCCCGAAGAATATCGCCGCCTCGTCGCCAACCTCGTCCCCCGTTTCCGCCGCGGGCGAGACGGCCGCACCATCCCGCTCCCCGGCCAGGGCTATGGCGCGCACGACATGTTCTACGAGGCCGGGGGCGGCTTCAACGCCATCTACAATTGCAACGAATGGACCGGCCGCGCGCTGCGAGCGGCGGGGGTCCGCATGGGCCTGTGGACGCCCAGTGCTCAAAGCGTGATGTGGCGGTTGCCCTGAGACGGAGGCGCATGATGAACGGCGGTACCGTCGCGCCATCAAGATCCGACAATGTCCGCTTTCGACCCATTGCGGACATTTTCTCACGCCCTGCTCAGGCGCTAGCGGAGCCCCCCTTGGCCGAGGGATCACGCTTCTCGACATATTCGACAGCAGCGCCCGCCGTCAGCCCATGCGCGATAGTCGAGACGAGCAATGCGAAAGCGATGGTTGCCCAAAGCTGGGCCTCGTTCACGAACGCGAGATGGCTGGTGGCGTAGCCCAGGTAATAAATCGACCCAATTCCTCGCACACCGTAGGCCGCCACCACCAACCGCTGCCTGCTGGTGAGGTCCGTCCCCGAGAGGCTCCACCAGCCGGCAAGGGGCCGGATGACGAAGATCAGGGCCAAAACGACGGCTGCATGCTGCCAGTCCAGCTCGTGCCAAAGAAGGGGCAGGATGCCGCCTACCAGAAGGAGAAGGATGGCGGTGAGGGCATGTTCGATCGCCTCCGAAAACCCGTGAAGCTGACCGTGGAACTCATGCTCCTCCTCGACCCTCCGGAGGGCAAGACCCGCGACGAACACCGCTATGAAGCCGTAGCCCTCCACGATCTCGGTCACCCCGTATGAAACGAGGATGCCCGCGAGCGCCAGGACGCCCGACGCGGTATCGGCGAGCGCGTTCCCCCGGGGAACGGCAAATATAACCCTCCCCAAGAGCCAACCAATTGCCGCCCCCAAGGCAACTCCAATGGCTATGCGATAGACGACATCGCGGGCAAACCATTCCAGGGCGAGCCCTTCGGCGGAGAAACCTTCGGCACCGACGATCAAGCCAAGATATACAAATGGGAAAGCCAGCCCGTCGTTGAGTCCCGCTTCGGTTGTGAGGGTAAACCGCACCGGATGTTCGCCGCCCTCGGTCGGCGGCCCGACCTGGACATCGCCGGCCAGCACAGGGTCGGTGGGCGAGAGCACCGCGCCCAAAAGGAGGGCTCCAGCCAAGGTCATGCCGGCCAGCCAATAGCCGAGGCAGGCGACGGCCAAGATCGTCAGGGGCATGGCGACCGCCAAGAGGCGGATGGTAGGCTGCCAGCGCCTGTAGTTGGTGAGGTTGTCGATCCGCAGGCCCGTGCCGAAGAGGGCGACGATTACTGCAAGTTCGCTGATCCACTCCCAAAGCTTGGGAGATGAGGTAGGATCGATGATCGCCGGCATGCCGGGAACAAGGCTGAACGCGACTGCTCCGATGCCGATCAAAAGGGCTGACGCTGCGGGCTCTCGGCCAGAGAAAAAGCGGGGCAGCCAGAACGCGAGCAGAATAGCTGCCCCGAACACCGCCATTGCGATGTGGTAGCTGTCGAAGCCATAGAAAGGTTCGTCTGACACGCCACTCCAATCACGACGAGTGCCATGTCGACGGCTTGGTTGCCGCAACGGTAGCGCCAAATTTCTAAAAGGGCCGTCTGCGGGAAGGTTCCCTTGACGAAAAACTGCCAGCGAGATTCTCTAGCTCGCCCGTGGCCACAGCGCAGGTCGCACCAAAGCTAGCGCCATGGACGATCGATCGATCTGGGGAGTTCGTCTGCTCTCCCGCACCTGCCCATTGTGTCTCCACGCGGACGATCGGCGAAGCGTCCGCTTTCCACCCATTGCGGCCATAAGTCGAGCCGCGTTAACCCATGCGCGCCCAGCTATTTGATCGAACCGCTGCTCAGCACTTTCTGGAGCTCATTGCGCGAGCAACCAGAGCGGGCATGACGCGGCTCAGTCTTGCAAAGCGGCGAGCGGCGTGGCTTTATGAAGTCAGGCCAAACGCTTGGCCGACGAGGTGCCTGCCCGCTATTCTGGCTTGGAGGCAGAAATCGGGGGGAGGCCTGGCATGATCGTTTCGAGCAAATACGGCTACGTCCGTGGCGCGCGCGGGCCGGCGCATGTGGTGGCGGATGGCGGGCTTTCGGAAACGGGGCTGAACCTGATTCCGAAGGTGTCCGAGGAAACGTTCTCGACCGGTACAGCAGCGCTTTCCGGATCTCGGCTGATCGAGGCGATCGCGCCCGATCTGCAATCCTCACCGCTTGGCCCGGAGTTTCTGGTCAACACCAATACCACCGGCGCTCAGATTTTTCCGAGCGTCGGCGGCCTCGCCAGCGGGCGCTTCGTGGTCACCTGGCAGGACGCCAGCGGCACTTTGGGCGACAATAGCGGCAGTAGCATCAAGGCTCAGATATTCGAAGCCAACGGCGCGAGGTTCGGCGGCGAGTTCCTGGTCAACACCGAGATTGCGAATTCTCAGAGCCAGCCGACGGTCACTGGCCTGAATGATGGCGGGTTCGTCATCAGCTGGGTGGATACCGGTTCGTCTACGATCAAGGCGCAGCTGTTTGGCGCGACGGGTGGGAAGCTGGGCGGCGAATTCGTGGTCACTACCCAGCCCATCGGGGGTCAGACCCCGTTCGTCGCCAGCTTGGCGAGTGGCGGATTCGTGGTAGCTTGGCGAGATTTCAGCAACACGCTGGGCGACGCCAGTGGCGCCAGCATCAAGGCGCAGCTGTTCGACGCCAGCGGCACCAGGATAGGCGGTGAGTTCCTGGTCAACACGCAGATCACCGGCAACCAGTCGAACCCGACGATCGCAGGCTTGAGCAATGGCGGTTTCGTGGTCAGCTGGGACGACCCAAGCGGGACGCTTGGGGACAATAGCGGCAATAGCGTAAAGGCTCAGGTCTTCAATGCCGCCGGCTCGAAGGTGGGAAGCGAATTTCTGGTCAACACGCAGATTGCGGGTGCCCAGCAGGAGCCCGGCATCGCCAGCCTGGGCGCCGGCGGCTTCGTGATCGCCTGGCAGGACTTCAGCGGCACTTTGGGCGACGCGAGCGGGTCCAGCATCAAAGCGCAGCTGTTCGACCTTAGCGGCGCCAAGGTCGGAGCCGAATTTCTGGTCAACACGCAGACGGCCGGCAACCAACAATCTGTCAACGTCGCCGCGCTCGGCGATGGCGATTTCCTCGTCACCTGGCAGGATTCGAGCGGGACGCTGGGTGATGCTAGCGACTCCAGCATCAAGGCGCAGCAATTCGATGCCAGCGGCGCCAAGGTGGGCGGAGAATTTCTGGTCAACTCGCAAACGTCGAGTTTCCAGGAAAGCCCGATGGTCGCCGGTATCGGCAACGGCGCCTTCGCCGTGACCTGGTGGGATTTCAGCGGCACGCTGGGCGACGTCAGCAGCTACAGCGTCAAGGCGCGCATTTTCCAGGATCTGCAGCCCACGGCGGCGCCCGACGCCGCCGCGGTCGCCGAGAACGCGACGATCGACATCGATGTGCTGCTCAACGATTCCGATCCGGACGGCGGCCCGAAGAATGTGGTCCTAGTTCAGGGTCAGGTGCCCACCGTGGGTCAAGCCATCGCCCTCGCGTCGGGCGCGCAGGTGACGCTGAATGCCGATGGCACGATCGCCTACAATCCGAACGGGGCGTTCGACTATCTCGTTGACGCTGCCACCGGCACGGCCACCGGTGCGCGATCGCAGGCCACGGACAGCTTCACTTATGGCGTAAACGGCGGAAGTGCGACCTCGGTGACCGTCACGATCAACGGCGTGGCTGGGCCGGGCGATCAATTGCGTGGCACAGCGGGCAACGATGTGCTGACCGGCACAGCCGGCGGAGACGTGTTTTATTTGGACGATGGTGGCAACGACGCTGTGTCCGGCGGAGACGGCGATGACGGCTTTTACTTCGGCGGGGCCTATACTGGCGCCGACAGCGTCGATGGCGGCGCGGGCGGCCTCGACCAGATCGGCCTGCAGGGCGATTATAGCGGGGGCGTCACGCTCGGTTCGATCAACGGCGTCGAGATGATCGTGCTGCTTGCCGGCAACGACACCCGCTTCGGCGACAATGCCGGAAACTTCTACGACTATAATATCATTTCGCCCGACGCCGCGGTGGCAGCCGGGCAGCG
>JBBSLM010000150.1:0-5696 GCA_038255245.1 Sphingomonadales bacterium | reverse complement strand
GCGGGTAGCCGCCACCCGATCGACTATGAAGCCGAAGCCGGGCCGACGGTCGCGGTGCGCGTCCAGGCCCTGTTCGGCCTCGCCGAACATCCTCGCGTTGGCGGCGTGCCGTTGATCCTCGCGCTTACTTCCCCAGCCGGACGTCCGATCCAGACCACGGCCGACCTTCCCGGCTTCTGGAAAGGCAGCTGGCAGGCGGTCGCGAAGGAAATGCGCGGCCGCTATCCCAGGCATCCCTGGCCGGACGACCCCGCCGCGGCGGACCCGACGCTCCGCACCAAGCGGGCGAGCGCGCGGTGACCGCATGCGGACGCCAACCTGTTCGCATCCGGACACGATAGCGACGGTTTCGATTCACAAATCGACCGAAGATCAACTACTTAAGTGTCTGGCATACTTAATGCAGCAACACAGTCACGGGCGATCGACGTCCGTCCTGTTGGTTCATTTGGGAGTGTGCATCATGACCTTCTCCGCTCGCGCGCGCATCGTTCAGGCCGGCGCCGTCGCCGCCGCTGCCCTTCTCGCCGCCGCCGCCGCCCCGCTCCAAGCCGCGACCGCCGGTCAGCAGACCGCGCGGCAGCAGTCGCAGAATGCCAATCCGGAACGCCGCATCTGCGCCAAGGTGGAAATAACGGGATCGCGGGTGGCGCGGCGCGTCTGCCGCACCCGGGCGGAATGGGAAGTGTTGGGCGGCGTTCCCGGCAGCGACTGAGTTCGGGTGCGGACCGCGACGCCGCGCGGCCCGCGCCTCAGCGCCCCGGCCATCCCCCACCGGGCCGGGGCGCCCTTCGCGTGCTTGTCCTTCTTATCCGGCCGGCACATTGCCAGCGTGGATCATCTCCGGCTCGCCGCCCGCGCATTGCGCCGTCGGTGCCCGCTGGTCGGCGATCCGCTGCGCGACCGCATTGGCCGCCGGCACGTTGCCGTCGATCCAGGCGATCGTGCAGCCGGGCCGTCCCGGTGCCCCGACCGTCGCGATGCCCAGCGCTGAGCCACTCCATTCGGTCTGCTCGTTGGTCGCCAGCCGCAGCCGGAAGATGATCGCGAACGGCCGCCCGTCGCGCAGCCGCCATTCGATCCGTGTCGGATTCTCGTTAAACGGCGGCAGTGTCTGGAAACTTTCGTTATCGACGCCGGCATCGACGTCGTAGCGCAGGTCGCCGGACGAGATGAAGACGGGCACATCGCCATAGCCTGGGCAGCGCCAGGCGGCGCTGTCACTCTCCGCATCGCTGCTGAGCGACTGGCAGCGGGCGAGATCGACGTCGGTATAGGCGCTGGTGATGCCGCTCGCGGCCGCCGGCGTTGCTTCCGCCTTCGGTGCAGCCGAGGCGTTCGACGTTGCAGCTGATTGCGCATTAGCGCCGTTCTGCGCGTTGCCGGATTTGGCCCCGCCGCACGACGCGAGCAATACCGTGCCCGTGGCCACCGCCACGATAAGCCTTTTGTCCATGATCTCCCCTCCCTCGGAGGCAGGGAGGTTAACCTGCTTTAGTCTTGGCTGGAAGCCACACGCCGCGTCAGGCGCTGAGGCGGGCCTGCAGGCCGTGGACGAGTTCGGTGGCGCGGTCGAACGGCATCGGCCGGCCGAAGAGATAGCCCTGGATCTGATGAACGCCGAGGTCGCGCATGCGGGTGAAATCGTCGGCTGTCTCGACGCCTTCCGCGGTCACGGTCATGCGGAAATTCTTGGCCAGCTGGACGATCGACTGGATGATCGCGACCGCCTCGCGATTGTCGGCCGCCTCGCGCACGAAGCTGCCGTCGATCTTCAGCTTGTGGAAGACCGCCTTGTTCAGATAGCCAAGCGACGAATAGCCGGTACCGAAATCGTCGAGTGCGATACCGACCCCGATCGCCCGCAGACGCTTCAGAACATCGAGCGTGTGCGTGTTCTCGCCCAGGAAGATCGACTCGGTGACTTCCAGTTCGAGGCGGTCGGCCTGCAATTTGTGGCGCGCCAACGCCTGGCTGACCGTGTTCGGCAAAGCGGGGAAGACCAATTGCTTGGCCGACACGTTGACCGCCACCGTGATGTGCGCCGGCCAGACTGCGGCGGCGCGGCACGCCTCCTCGATCACCCAGTCGCCCAGCTCCATGATCAGGCCGGTTTCCTCGGCCAGCGGAATGAATTCCAGCGGCGAAACCACGCCCCGGGTCGGATGGTGCCAGCGAATCAGCGCCTCGAAACCGAGCAAGGTCTGATCGGCTGCGCTGATCAGCGGCTGGTACATCAGCCGGAACTGGCCATTGGCCAGACCAACGCGCAAATCCTGCTCGACACGGAGGCGGTCTTCCTGCTCGCTCGCCATGTCGGCGTTGAAGAAGCAGCACAGGCCCCGACCCTGGGCCTTGGCCTGATACAAAGCGAGGTCGGCCTTCTGAATGAGGTCGTCGACGCTGTTGCCGTCAATTGGGCCGAAGGCACAGCCGATCGACACGCCAATGCGGATCTCCGCCTTATCGACCAGATAGGGTTCGGCGATCGCGGCAATAATCCGGCGGGCTATTTCTTCGACCGCGCGGCGGCTCTGCGCGTCGCGAATGACGATGGCGAATTCGTCGCCGCCCATGCGGCCCACTTCGCCGAGCGGGCCGACTTCGTGGACCAGGCGCTGCGACACGCTCTTCAGCACGGCATCGCCCTTGGGATGGCCGAACGTGTCGTTGACCGGCTTGAAGCCGTCGAGGTCGAGGAACATGATCGCGCACGGCACATTCACCGCAACCGCATTATCCAGCGCCTCGCCGAGCAATTGGCGAACCTTGCCGCGATTGGGGAGGCCGGACAGCACGTCCATATGGGCGAGGTTGGTCAGCCGTTCCTGCGTGCGCCGGACCTCGGTGATGTCGGCGCCGACGCCGCGAAAGCCCTGAAATTGCCCGGTCATATCGATCACCGGATCGCCCGAAAGACTGATCCAGCGCGTGCCGCGACGGGTACGGAACTCCATCTCGAGATTGGCGAAGGGTTCGCGGGCCAGCAAGGTGCGGCCAAGGTCGGAGCTGCCGCCCAGCGTCGCCGGCAGCGAGTGGCCCACCACCTGCGCCGGCGAGCGGCCGATCATGCCCGTCATCCGCGAGGAAATGTAAACGACGCGATTTTCGGCATCGACCTGCCACAGCCAGCCGACCCCGCGATGCTCATATTCCTTCAGCAGCAGGCGGATCGATTCGGCCGCGGCCTGGGTCTTGGCGATCGTTTTCAACAGCGAGAACAGCCATTGCGTGAGCCGCGTCACGCCGAAAATGCCGATCGCGGCCAGCAGCACGAAGGTGGTGCCGAGCTTGAGGTCAAAACGATGAGCGCCGAAGCCGTAGCCGACGCAGAAGGCGACGGTCAGAGTGCTGATCCAGGCAATGGCCGCCGCCGGCACCGCCGCCAAAGCCAGCGAGGCGACGATCATCCCGCCGATCGCGCCGCAGATCACGAACTGCACGTCGGGAGACTGGGTCGCGAAAGCATAGGTCGGCAGTGAAGCCCAGATCAGCGCAAGCCCCATCGCTTCGCCCACGCCAAGCGCGAGCGAGCGCGGCGTCGCCGTCCGGCTGGAGCCGATTGCCGCCATGGTCATGACGCGCCGGCAGGACACCCAGTTGACGAACAGGACGGCCGACATCCAGCCGACGATCAGGGTGAGATCGACGGAGCCGAACATGCCCCAGGCGCACAAAGCGGCGGCGGCGACGGCGGAGATGGCGAAATAGGGGGCGAACATCGCCCGCGCCTGCACCTGGCCATTGTGCAGATGCGCGTCGCGCAACTTTTCGCTGCCCGAATCCGAGAGCGTGGGCTCGACGGGGTCGAGCGACTGGCTCTCCTGCCGGTCGGCATCCTTTGAAACGGGTGCGTGGTACATCGGCATCCTGGCCTTGGGACGAAGCCCTGCTTTTGCCGCAAAGACTTTGATGGATGGTTAAACCCGCGCATTTCATTGCGAATTCGGATCGGCCGGAAACTCGTCGCAAAACACCGGATTAGGGGTCGGAACCGGGGGCGTGTTTCGCTATGCTTGCCCCAACGCGTACCAGTTCGAGGAGGAAAAAATGGCCCGTTTCGCATCCCTGATGCTGCTGCCGGTAGCGGTGGCCGGTTGCTCAACCATGGTGCCGCGCACCGCCGACCTCAGCCCGGCGGGGCACACGCTGCAGGTGATCGCCGCCAACGGGTCGGAAAGCCGGATGCAATTCCGCTCCAATGGCGACGTCGTTGCCGCGTTCGGCGAGCGTTCGATCACCGGCCAGTGGACTATGCAGCCCGAAGGCCTGTGCTTCCGCTGGGGGCAGGCGCCGATCGAATGCTGGCCCTATGCCCGGAATTTCGAGCGTGGCCGGACGGTGACAATCACCAGCACGCGCGGCAATGTCGTGCGGGTGACGCGGCTCTAGGGCGACGGCGGCGACAAGAGCCAGAGCATGCCCGCGCGATAGGCGTCGGTCAGGTTGGCGGCGTGGGTGCCGCCTTCGATGGTGACGAAGCGCAGCGCCCAGGGCTTGTTCGGGCGGTTGCGCCAGCTTTCGAACCAGCGCAGCGCGCCGGCGCGCCCCTGCGGTCGGTCGCGCGAACCGCTGGCGTAGAAGAGGCGCAAATCCGGGCGCGAGGCGGTCGCCGCGGCGCCGAAGTGGCGCTCGCCGTCGCGCCAGAAGCTCGGATTGCTGGCGATCCGGCCCCAGAAAACGTCCGGTCGCGACAATGCGGAATAGAGGACGAAACTGCCGCCGCGCGACTGGCCGACCAGAATGCGGCGGTCGGGATCGGCGCGGTAGCGCCGCTCGACCTCCGGCAACAGCCGGTCCTCGAGAAACGCGTGGAAGGCGGGCGCGCGCGCTTCGGCCTCGGGAGTGCCGGGAGCGGGGCCGGTATAGTCCACGTCGCGGCGGTTCACGGACGGGTCGAAGCCGCCGTAGGCGATGCCGACGACGATCGCTTCCGGCATCTGCTCGTCATAGGTCAGCAGGAGGTGGATTGGCGCGAGGATCGGGAAAGCCGCATCGCCGTCGAGGAGATAGACGACCGGGAAGTGCCGGTCAGGCTGCGCAGCGTAGTCCGCCGGCAGCCGGACATAGATGTGGAAGCCGCGCTGCTGCTCGGGCCAGGGCAGGTGGAAATAGTCGCCGGCCAATGCCGGGAGATGATCGAGCGGGATTGGCGGGCGCTCGTCCTGCGCGGCGGCCGGGAGCGATCCGACCGCCAGCAGCAGAGCGAGGGCCGCGCGTTTCACCGCGCCCCGAGCACCCGGTCGACGCTGCCGGTGGTGACCGAATGGTAGCTGGCGCGGGTGCGGTCGTAGATGCGCGTCGCGATCGGCCGGCCCCAATCGCCCTGCGCCCAGAGCGTTTCGAACAGCGGTAGCACGAACTTGCGGCGGCCGATTTCGGCGAGGAAACGCTCCGCGACCGGCACGGCCGGCTCGTAGCGATTGGCCAGCGCCAGATCGAGCCAGGCAAACAGCACCTCGTTATTGCCCGCGGTCGAAAGTGCCAGCGCCTGATCGAGCGAGGCCAGCCGCTCGCGCGGCAGGCTGCGGGGCAGGCCCTTGAGGTAGCGGAGCTTTTCCGCCGTGGTCCAGCGGCCCCAGGTGGCGGCATCGGGATTGCCGCTCGCGCCGACCGCCGCGTCCACCTCGGCGAAGGCGGCCGGATCGGGCCGCGCGACGTTGGCGGGCAGGCCGGGCTGATAGACCCAGGGGTCG
>JBBSLM010000149.1:0-5700 GCA_038255245.1 Sphingomonadales bacterium | reverse complement strand
CGGGCTGCCGAGGCCGCGGCGCTGCAGATAGGCTGCCCAGTCGATCTGCGGGGCCAGCTCCTGCATCTGCGCGACGGTCTTGGGGTTGTAGAGCGCGACGGGATTGCGCATCCGCGCCTGTTCCCAATGCTTCTCCGCGATCTGCCGCTCCAGGGCGATGATGCGGTCGGCCTTGGCCTGCGCATCGGGAATGCCGGCGAGGGTGTGAAGCTGCACGATGAAAGCGCGATAGGCGGCGCGGTAGCGATCATATTCCTCGCCTTCGCGCAGATAATATTCGCGGTTCGGCATGCCGAGCCCGCCCTGCCCGGACACGATCGCGTAGCGGGTGGGATCGGCGAAATCGGGAATGATGCCGAGGCCGACCGGCGCGATGTAGCCGGGGGTGGCGAACAGATTGACCAGATCGGCCTTGCTGCGCACCGCGGAGACGCGCTGCAGATAGGGCTGCAGCGGCGCGGTGCCGCGGCGCTCGATCCCCGCTTCGTCCATCCAGGCGGTGTAATAAGCGCCGATCCGCTGCATCGCCGGACTGGCTGCGCCGCGCGCGCTGCGGGCTTCATCGACGATCGCCAGCAGCTGCTGCTCGATATCCTCGGCGAGCGTGGTCCACAGGCTCCACTGCGTGCGGTCGGCCGGGATTTCCACGGCGTTCAGCCAAGCGCCATTGGCGTAGCGGTTGAAGTCGTCGCCGGGCTTCACGTTCAGGTCGCGAGCGGCGAGATCGATCCCGAATGTGCCGTAGCGCGGCTGGTTGGCGGCGCGAACGGGCGCGCGGCCGCCCGGCAGGCCGTCGATGGTCGCAGCCGGAGCGACAGGGCGCGGCTGGGACGCTGGTTGAGATTCGGCGGCGAGCGGGGCGGTGCCCGCCAGAAGCAGAGTCGAAAAGGCAATCAGGCCGGTGCGGCGCATGGAAGGTCCTCCAGATATGGCGAAAGCCAGGCCATCCCCTCCCGACTCACCGCTTACTGTTTCGCGCCAGAGCGGCGCTGGCAAGCAAATTCTGTGTTACTGCTGCAACTCAGCAATACCCTCGCCGGTCACACCCCAGATCCGCACCGGATCGGCGCCCGCCGCCACGGCCAGCGGCCGCTGCACCCAAAGCGACAGGAAGACGTGCAATTCGCTCGGCAGCGGCGTGCCGGCGGCATTGACCTGGATCGGGCGCGGACGCTGCCCGGCGGCCGTCGCCGGGATCGTCAGATCGGCGCATTGCGACGCGCCCAGCGCCACATCTTCCGCGATGGTGCCGTCCGCGGCGACAGTGATGCGAAAATGCCCGCCGCCGGGAATGCGGTTGGCGGCCATGCGCGGGCTCAGCCGGTAAACGGCCACCGGCTCGTCCCCTGTCGGCGGCAGCACGAAGCTGTTGAAATCGGGCCCGCAGGCCTGGTGCTCCGTCGCTTCGGCGGCAGTA
Source organism: Sphingomonadales bacterium (assembly GCA_038255245.1). Taxonomy (GTDB): domain Bacteria; phylum Pseudomonadota; class Alphaproteobacteria; order Sphingomonadales; family Sphingomonadaceae; genus Allosphingosinicella. Next base: position 4,283 of record JBBSLM010000149.1, on the reverse strand, counting down.
CGGGCGGCGGCCATGCGGAGCGCCACGCCTTCGAGCCGCGGGCGATTGGCCGCGGCGAAGACTTGCGGCGAGCTGATCCGGCCGCCGATCACCGATCCACGGTAGATCGCGGCATAATGCTCGCCGTCGCGGACGTAATAAGTGACGGTCACACCATTGCCCTCGGGCTGGGCGATCCAGCCGACGATCGCCTCGGCATCCGCGGCGGGAATGCGCGCGCGCGCGTCGGCGGTCGCGGTGCGGCTGATCTGATCGAGCACCGCAAGGGCGCGGCCGCGCGTGACAGCCGTCTCCAGCGCCGCCCGCTGCCCGGCGTCGAGCACCAATGGCGCGGGCGGGGCGGTCGGGGCTTGGGCGGCGGCGGGCAGCGGCAGCGCGGCGAGAGCGGCGGCGAAGAAAAGCGGCTTACGCATCGAATTCGATTCCTTTTGGCGAGGCTTGCCAGGCATTTACGGCAGGCAGGTCAGGCGGTCAAAGCGCGCGCAGGGCCTGCGCGGGGCGGGCGGCCAGCGCGGGTAAGGCGCCGGCCAGACCGATGACGAGGGTAAGGCCGGCACCGGCCCCCAACGTCAGCAGCACCGCGCCCCAATCAGGCGCCCATTCCAGTTCGAACAAATTCACCACCACATACCAGCCGGCACCGGTGCCGAGCCCGAGCGCTAGCAGGCTGAGGATGAACGCGAGCAGTGCGAACTCCAGCGCCTGACCCCACAGGATGCGGCCGCGCGTCGCGCCGAGCAGCTTCAGCAGCACGCTGTCATAGACCCGCGCCCGGCGGGAGGCCGCGAGCGCGCCGATCAGCACGGCGATGCCTGCGAGGATGGCGACCGCCCCGGCCGCGCGGATCGCGGCAGCCAATTGCCCCATCAGATCGGCGACACTGGTCAGCACGTCCTGGATGCGGACCGCGGACACCGAGGGGAAGTCGCGGTTGATCGCGCGGGCGAAGGCCTGCTCGCGCTCGGTGGGCATGGTGGCAGTGCCCATCAGGCTGAGCGGCGCGGCGTCGAACACACCCGGCGAAAAGATTATGACGAAATTGATGCCGAGCCGGCCCCAGTCGATTTCCCGCAGATTGGCGATCTGCGCTTCGACCTCGCGCCCGAGCACGGAAACTGTAAGCGTGTCGCCGACATTCAGCCCCGCCGCGCGGGCATTTTCCGCATCGAGCGAGACGAGCGGCGGGCCGTCATAGTCCGGCGCCCACCATTCGCCCTCGATGATTCGCGTCCCTTCCGGCGGCGTCGCGGCGAAGGTGACGTTGCGGTCGCTGCGCAGAAACCAGGCGCCCTCAGGAAGCTCGGCCATGTCGGCGATACGACGAGCGCCGATTGCGGTGATCGTCGCGCGCAGCGAGGGCATGAGGTGAAGTTCCGCGTCCGGCGCGGCGCGGGCGGCGGTCGCGCGGAAGCGCTCGGCGTCGCCGCTCGGCACGTCCAGGATGAAGAAGCTCGGCGCGCGGGCGGGAATGGTCGAGCGGATCTGCGCCGACAAATTGGATTCGATCACCGCGAGCGTCGTGAACAAGGTGAGGCCCGCGCCAAGCGCGACCACGAGCCGTCCGGTCTGCGCGCCCGGCCGGTGCAAATTGGCGAGCGCCATCCGGACCAAAGGCGCGCGGGGCCTGGGCAGGCGCGCCAATGTCCACCGGATCGCGGCGGCCAGAAGGCTGAGCAGGGCCAGCAGCCCGAGCGCTGCCGCGACGAAGCCGAGCGCGAAGGCCGGCGTCGGTGCGGTCCACACCGCCAGCGCCACGATACCGACGCCCGCGCCCAGCGCCCCCGCCAGCGCCCACCATGGCGCGCGCTTGTTCGCCTCGACCCCGCCGCGCAGCAACGAAGCCGACGCCACGGTGCGGGCGCGGGCCAGCGGAACGAGCGCGAAAGCAAGCGCGGCGAGCAGACCGTAGCCCGCGGCGAGGATCAGCGCGTCGGGGTAGATCCCGCTGCCCGGCGGCACCGGGATCGCGTCGCCTGCGGCCCAGGCAACCAGTGACGGCACGGTCGCGCCCGCCGCGAGCCCGGCGAGGATGGCAAGAATGGCGACCAGACCGATCTGCGCGAGATAGATGCGAAAGATCGTGCCCGACGTGGCGCCGAGCGTCTTCAGCATCGCGATCGCGCCGCGCTTGTTGTCGAGATAGGAGCCGACGCCATTGCCGACGCCGATCCCGGCGACGACGAGCGCGCTGAGCCCCACAAGGGTCAAGAACTGGCCAAGCCGTTCCAGAAAGCGCCGCGTGCCGGGCGCGGCGTTCAGCCGATCCTCGACCTTCAGCCCCGCGCTGGGGAAATCGCGCTGCAGGAGGCGCGTAATCTCGGCCGGATCGGCGCTGGCCGGGATTTTCATCCGATAGGCGGCGATGAACAGGCTGCCCGGGCGGATCAGGCCGGTGGCGTCGAGCCCGGCCTGGTCCATCATCGCGCTTGGGCCGAGCGCGAAGCCCTGACTGACCCGGTCCGGCTCGCGCTCGATCACGCCGATCACGCGGAAGGCGCCCGCGCCGATGCGCAGCTCGGAGCCGACGTTGACGCCCAATTTGTCGGCCAGTTCCGGCCCGATCGCGACCTGATTGCCGCGCGGCCGATCGGCCAGTGCGCCGTCGCGGAGACGGAATTCGCCGTAAAAGGGGTAGCGGCCGTCCACCCCTTTCAGCTCGACCAGAGCCGGGTCGCCGCCCGCCGCCGGCGCGGCCATCGCACGCATGCGGATGAGGCGGCTGACTTCGCCTTCGCGGGTGAAGGCGGCCAGTTCCTCGTCGCTGGCGGGGCGCTGGTTCATCTCGACCTGCACGTCGCCGCCCAGGATCGCCTGACCCTGGTCAGAAAGCCCGGCCAACACCGCCGCGGTCAGGCTCCCGACCCCCGCCAGCGCGGTAACGCCGAGGAACAGGCAGGCCGCCAGCAGGCGCAGTCCGGCGAGGCCGCCGCGCAGGTCGCGCAGCGCCAGCCGCAGGATCATGACGCGCTGTCCCGCACGATACGCCCGTCGCTCATTTCGAGCACGCGGCGGCAGCGGCTGGCCAAAGCGGGATCGTGGGTAATCACGAACAGGGTGGCCTTTGTCTCCGCCTGACGTTCGAAAAGCAGGTCCAGGATCGCTCCGCCGGTGGCGGCGTCGAGATTGCCGGTCGGTTCGTCGGCGAACAGCAAGGCCGGGCGCGGCGCGAGGGCGCGGGCAATGGCGACGCGCTGCTGCTCGCCGCCGGACAATTGGACGGGATAGTGGCCAAGCCGATGGCCGAGCCCGACGGCCTCAAGCTCGGCGGCGGCGCGGTCGAAGGCATCCCCTTCCCCGGCCAGCTCCATCGGCACCGCGACATTCTCGAGCGCGGTCATGGTCGGCAGGAGGTGAAAGGCCTGCAGCACGATCCCGATCCGGCCGCGCCGGGCGCGGGCGAGCGCGTCCTCGTTCATGCCGGTAAAGTCCGCACCGGCGACGCGCACGACGCCGCCGGTCGGCCGCTCCATGCCCGACAGCACCGCCATCAACGAGGACTTCCCCGAGCCGGACGGGCCCAGCAAGGCCAATGTCTCCCCCGCTTCGACGCGCAGGTCGATGCCGCGCAAAATCTCCACTCGCGCGGCGCGTGCCCCAAGCGACAGCGTGACATTGGCAACGTCGATGACGTAGGGATCGGACATGTCGGGAGAGCAACCTGAAGGGGCCCGAGGGCCTTATGTCGGCCGCCGCGCCTTTGTCCATCTCGGCCTTGCCGCGCTCGTCGCGCCATTGCTCGGGGCGGCGGCCGAGCCGGGCTCCGGCGACGTCCACATCCTCGCGTTTGGCGACAGTCTGACCGCCGGCTTCGGCTTGCCGCGGCGACAAGGATTCGCGCCGCAGCTGGAAGCCTATCTGCGGCGGCAGGGCGTGCGCGCCCACGTCACCAATGGCGGTGTGTCGGGCGATACGGCGGCGCAGGGACGGCAGCGCCTCGGCTGGACGCTCGACGGCATGGCGGTGAAGCCCGGCCTCGCCATCGTCGCCCTGGGCGCGAACGACATGCTGCGCGGCCTCGATCCGGCGCAGACAAAGGCCGATCTCGATGCGATCCTCACCGAACTGAAGCGCCGCGAGATTCGCATCCTGCTGTCGGGCATGATCGCCTCGCCCAATCTGGGCGAGGAATATGCGGCGCGGTTCAACGCCATCTATCCCGACCTCGCGGCCCGGCACGGCGCGATCCTGCACCCCTTCTTCCTTGACGGAGTCGCCGGAGACCGGACGCTCAATCAGCCGGACGGGCTCCACCCCAATTTCGCGGGGATTAAGAAGATGGTGAT
>JBBSLM010000148.1:0-5748 GCA_038255245.1 Sphingomonadales bacterium | reverse complement strand
TCGGAGCGCGGCACCGTCGACGTAGCACCAAAGGTCGGGTTCTAGCGAGGCGCCCGAGCGTAAGGCGGCAGGAGCGAAGCGAGGCCGACTTAGGCGAGGATCAGCGCCCGCTCGGCCGGCGGGGCGACCGGCCATAAGCCGACCGAGCCCGTCCGACGTCACGGCGCGGCTTTGCCGCGGCGCTGTTTGGGCAACACGTTTCAAGAGGGCCTTGAGAAAATATAAATGCTGCATTGCAGCAACGAATGCCCGTATCGGGTCGTTCTTTCCTCGATGCCGCCGTCCCGCGGCCGATACAGGAACATCCCATGTCATTGTCGCGCACTCTCAATCGCCTAAAGCGCGGCCAGCAGGCGTTCGCCGCCGCCTTTCCTGCTCATGCCGCGTCGTCGCCCGTTCACGCCAGCGGCCGCCTCCAGCCGCTGCCGCTTGCCTTCGACAATCCCGGCAATCTGCGGGCCCTGAGCTATGTTCCGGAAGGTCAGCTCAATGGCCTGATGGTCGTCCTCCACGGCTGCACCCAGCAGGCGGAAATCTACGACCAGGGCGCCGGCTGGTCCGCGCTGGCCGAACGCCACGGCTTCGCCTTGCTCTACCCCGAGCAGAAGCGCGAGAATAACCACAATCTGTGCCTGAACTGGTACCAGGCGTCGGACGCCACCCGCGGCCGCGGCGAAGCGGCGTCGATCGCGGCGATGGTCGCCGCCATCCAGGATGCGCACGGCCTCGACCGCGACCAGACCTTTGTGACCGGCCTGTCGGCGGGCGGCGCGATGACCGCCGTCATGCTCGCCACTTACCCGGACTTGTTCGCGGGCGGCGCGGTGATCGCCGGCCTGCCCTATGGCTGCGCGATGAACGTCGCCCAGGCATTCGAATGCATGGGCGGGCGGATGCCGCAGGACGGTGCGCTGCTCGCCTCGAAGGTACGGGCGGCCTCATCGCATGACGGCCCCTGGCCGCGGCTGTCGGTGTGGCATGGCGGCGCGGACAACATCGTCTCGCCCGCCAACGGCGATGCCTTGCTGGCGCAATGGACCGCGCTGCACGGCCTCGCGCCGAAGCCCGACCGGACCGAGACGGTCGACGGTCACAAGCGCCGGCTCTGGCTCGCCGCCGACGGCAGCGAGGCGATCGAACATTATCATGTCGCCGGCATGGCCCACGGCACGCCTTTGATGCCGGGCACGGGCGCAGGCGAATCCGGCCGCGCCGGCGCACACATGCTTGATGTCGGCATCAGCTCGACCGACCGGATCGCGACCTTCTTCGGCCTGACCGCGCCGGGGAAAGTCACCAATGGCAAAGCCGCCCCACGGCCCAAGCCGCGTCCGGCTACGCCCGCTCCCGCCCCGGAACCGGCACATTCATCCGCTCCGGACGGCGTTCAACAGGTGATCGAGAACGCGCTCCGCTCAGCGGGTCTGATGCGCTAGCGAACTGCAAGATAGCCCCTCCCCCTTGGGGGGAGGATGAGCAGGTCGCCATGTCCCCCGGACATGGCTTCGGATCGCGGGGCGATCCGAACCTGCTCATGGGGTGGGGGCGCGAGCCGTCTGGCTCGCAGAAGAATCTATTTCGGCAGCAGACGCTGCCGAGCCCCCTCCCGCAGCGGGTGAACAGCGCCCCGCGCTGTTCAGGCCATGCCGGGGGCATGCCCGACCCGAAGCGCCTCCCCACAAGGGGGAGGGCTTAAACCAACAAAATGGAGCCCAGCTGAGGCCAAACTCTACGCCGCGAAGCTCTGGACGAAGCGGTTCGCGGTTGCCTTGAAGCGGGCGAGTTGCTCGTCCACTTCGCCGAAATTCTTCTCGACCTCGTCGATCTCGCTGGCGACCGTTTCGGTGTCGGCGCGGATCGCGGCGATCGTGCTCGACATGGAATCGGCGGCCAAGGCGGTTTCGTCCACTGCCGCCGTGATCATCGTCACGGTCTGCGCCTGCATTTCCATCGCGGTGCGGATGCGGTCGGCGCTGGTCTGCACTTCCTCGACCGTGTGGCGGATGGAATCATTGGCTTCGACCGTCTGTTTGGTGGCCGACTGGATCGCGCCGATCTTGGTGGCGATATCGTCGGTCGCCCGCGCCGTCTGGGACGCGAGGCTCTTCACTTCCTGCGCCACCACCGCGAAGCCGCGGCCGGCGTCGCCCGCCCGCGCCGCCTCGATCGTGGCGTTGAGCGCCAGCAAATTCGTCTGCCCGGCAATGTCGCGAATGAGGCCGAGGATCGATTCGATCGCCTCGACGTGAGTGGACAGGGCCTGGCTCACCGCCACCGCGTCCTGCGCCTGCGCACCGGCGCGGCTGGCCACGCCGGCGGCAACCTCCACTTCGGTGCGCGCTTCCTCGATCGCCATGATCAGGCCGGCGGCGGTCTGCGCGGCCTCGCGCATCGCCACCGCCGATTGCTCGGCCGCCGCGGCGACTTCGCTGGTCTTGCCCAGCATGCCGCGCGCGGCGGCCGACGCATCGGTCGCCTGACCGCGCAGCGCCTTGCTGCCGGCGGCGGTGCGATCGATCACGCCGACGATTTCCTGGGTGAATTCCGCGCCCTGATTCTGCCGGCGCGCCCGCGCCTCCTGCTGGCGCAGCTGCTCATAATGGGCGGAAAAGGCGTCCATTTCGACCATCGAGCCCAAATGCAACCAGCGGGTCAGCGCGGTCAGGCGCGGCTGATCGTCGGCAAGCGCCCTGGCCAGTTGCGCGGCCGCGGCCTCCGTCGCGGCGGCGACGCCCGCGAACAAGGTGGTCGGCGAAACCCCGGCGCGGGTCGCGGCGGCGACATACTCGCCGACGGTCTCCACCCAGCGCGGGCTGGTAAGATCGGCGTAGCGGCCTTCCAGATAAGGTATGATCCGCTGGACCAAAGCGTCCATCTTGGCCGGGGGAATCGTCTGCCGGATTTCGGGCGAGCGGGCGTAGCGTTCCCAATAGGCGCGCGCGATCGCGGCGCTCTCGGCTCCGATCAGGGACCAGATCTCGATCGAACGGGCAGGCAATTCGCCGGTCGGATCGAACATTTCCAGCCGTTCGGAGAGGCTCGTCTCGTCGCCAATCGCCAGGTCGCTCATTATTGCTGCCTTCGCCTCCATTCAGGCGTTGGGCTGTAAGGTGGCGGTGGTTAAGATCGTCTTAGCCAAGCCGCGGCCCGGACAGGCCGTCGCGGCCTTGTGAGCCTCCGATCATCGTCCTAAAGCGGGGCCGAACAGGGGAGGGCACCCGCCCATGAAGACTGCAAGCGCCCGGCCGCTCTCGCCGCACCTCAGCATCTGGCGCTGGGGCCCGCATATGCTGGTGTCCATCCTGCACCGGATCACCGGGGCGGGGCTCAGCATCGTCGGCGGCGCCTTGCTGCTCTGGTGGCTGTGGGCGCTGGCCGATGGCCGCGATTCCTATACTTATTTCATGAGCTGGATGATGCACTGGACCGGCCTTGTCGTGCTGGTCGGCCTGACCTGGGCATTCTTCCAGCACCTCGCCTCGGGGCTCCGGCACCTTGTCATGGACACCGGCGCGGGGTTCGAGCTGAGGACCAACAAGATGTGGGCGACGATCGTGGCGGTGCTGCCTGTCGTGCTCACCGGCGCGCTCTGGGCCTATATCCTGTTCGTGCGCGGCTATTTCGGCTGATCGGGGATTTTGAGACGATGAAGATGGAAACCCCCCTCAAGCGGGTGCGCGGGCTCGGCTCGGCGCATCATGGCGGCGGCGACTGGTGGGCGATGCGGGTGAACTCGGTTGCCTTGCTGTTGCTCTCGATCTGGCTCGTCGTTTCGCTGCTGCGCCTGCCGAGCGTCAATTACGACACGCTGGCCGAATGGCTGCGCGATCCCTTCGCGGCGGTGCCCTTGCTGCTCCTGCTCGTCGTCACCTTCTGGCACATCAAGCATGGGCTGAAGGAGATTATCGACGATTATGCCCATAGTGAAAGCGGCAAGATCCTGTGGGACACGTTGCTGGCCTTCTTCGTCTATGGCGGCGGCGCATTTGCGATCTTCTGCGTCCTGAAAGTCGCGCTGCGGGGAGGGCTCGCCTGATGACCGAAGCGTATAAGCGCATCGATCACGCCTATGACGTCGTCGTCGTCGGCGCCGGCGGCTCGGGCCTGCGCGCCACGATGGGCGCGGCCGAAAAGGGGCTGAAGACCGCCTGCATCACCAAGGTGTTCCCGACCCGCAGCCACACGGTCGCGGCGCAGGGCGGCATCGCCGCCTCGCTCGGCAACATGGGTCCGGACCATTGGACCTGGCATATGTACGACACGGTCAAGGGCTCCGACTGGCTCGGCGACCAGGACGCGATCGAATATATGGTTCGCGAGGCCCCGGCCGCGGTCTATGAGCTGGAACATGCCGGCGTGCCGTTCAGCCGGACGAGCGAGGGCAAGATCTACCAGCGTCCGTTCGGCGGCCACATGCAGAATATGGGCGCCGGCCCGCCGGTGCAGCGCACCTGCGCCGCAGCCGACCGCACCGGCCACGCCATGCTGCACGCGCTCTACCAGCAGAGCCTGCGCTACGACGCCGACTTTTTCGTCGAATATTTCGCGCTCGACCTGATCATGGACAGTGAGGGCAAGTGCGTCGGCGTCGTCGCCATGTGCATGGAAGACGGTACTATCCACCGCTTCCGCAGCCACGCGGTGGTACTGGCGACCGGCGGCTATGGCCGCGCTTATTTCTCCGCCACCTCGGCCCACACCTGCACCGGCGACGGCAACGCCATGGTGCTGCGCGCCGGCTTGCCCTTGCAGGACCTCGAATTCGTCCAGTTCCACCCCACCGGCATCTACGGCGCCGGCGTCCTGATCACCGAAGGCGCGCGCGGCGAAGGCGGCTATCTGACCAATAGTGAAGGCGAGCGCTTCATGGAGCGCTACGCCCCGAGCGCGAAGGACCTCGCCTCACGCGACGTCGTTTCCCGCTCGATGGCGATGGAAATCCGCGAAGGTCGCGGCGTCGGGCCGGAGAAAGACCATATCTTCCTCCACCTCGACCACATTCCGGCCGATGTGCTGGCCGAGCGGCTTCCCGGCATCACCGAAACCGGCAAGGTCTTCGCCAATGTCGACCTGACCCGCCAGCCGCTTCCCGTCGTGCCCACCGTCCATTACAATATGGGCGGCATCCCGACCAATTATTGGGGCGAGGTGGTGACGCTGAAGGACGGCAATCCGGACAGCGTCGTCCCCGGGCTGTTCGCCGTCGGCGAGGCGGCCTGCGTCTCCGTTCACGGCGCCAATCGCCTGGGCTCGAACAGCCTGATCGACCTGGTCGTGTTCGGCCGCGCCGCCGGCATTCGCCTGGGCGAAATATTGAAGCCCGGCACCGCCGCGCCGCCTTTGCCGAAGGATGGCGACGAGCTCTCCCTCACCCGCCTCGATCATTTCCGCAACGCCGCCGGCGGCAGCCCGACCGCGCAGATCCGCAACGTCATGCAGCGCACCATGCAGACCGATTGCGCCGTCTTCCGCACCGAAAAGACGCTCGCCGAGGGCAAAACGAAGATCGACGCGGTCTACCAAAGCCTCGCCGACGTTCACGTCACCGACCGCTCGCTGATCTGGAACACCGACCTGATCGAGACGCTGGAACTGGACAATCTCCTTGCCCAGGCCGTCACCACCATGCACTCCGCCGCCAACCGCAAGGAGTCGCGCGGCGCCCACATGCACGAGGATTTCCCCAATCGCGACGACCCGAACTGGATGAAGCACAGCATCGTCAGCTTCGACGGCTGGGGCGGCAAG
>JBBSLM010000147.1:0-5806 GCA_038255245.1 Sphingomonadales bacterium | reverse complement strand
GCTCCGGCCGCGCAGGGCGAGTGGCTGAGCACGGCGAGCGGCCTGCGCTATCGCAAGCTCTCCGGCGCCGGCACCGGTCCCAGGCCGAGCCCGACCGACACCGTCACCCTCAATTATGTCGGCCGGTTGACCGATGGCACGGAATTCGACAGCTCGGGCGGCACACCGGTGACCTTCCCGCTGCCAGCCCTGATCCCCGGCTGGCAGGAAGGCGTGCCGTTGATGAGCGTTGGCGATTCCTATGAATTCATGGTCCCGCCGGAGCTCGGCTACGGCCCGCGCGGCGCCGGCCCGATCCCGCCCAACGCGACGCTGTACTTCCGCATCGATCTGCTCGGCATCGGCGGGTAGGATCGGGCAACGCGAATCCCTTCCGGCGCAAACTTTTATCACCGGATTGGACCCATCGCATTGCAAGGCGACCGGGCGACCGGCAAGCTCTCCCGATGTCGATCCTGCTTGGTCTTGCGCTCAGTTCCCTAACGACGGCGCAAGGGCCCATTCCGGCTCCCGTGCCACCGATCACAATTGGGCCGATGACCCCGCCGCCGCCGCAACTGCTGCTGCTTCGGGCAGGGGAAGCGCGCTGCAACGGGCGCGTGGAACGCCCGGTCCTGGCCGAGCAGCCTTCGCCGGAGATCGTTACGAGCGGGCCGTTTGCCGTGTCGTCTGGACAGACGCTCCGGCTGACCTTCCGCATCGATCAGAGCGGTCGGCCACTGTCGATCAGCGAACCGGCTGGGGCAAATCCGTGGATTGTTGCCAGTGCGCGCGATGCGCTTCCCGCTTTTGCCGGCTGGCGATTTGCGCCCGGCGCAGAGCGGACCGACTGCGAGATCAGCTTCGGGGTCGATTTCGTGCCGGTGGCGGATGCATCGCTTTCCGACCTGCATCGCCTGCTGACTCTGGGTCAGACGAGTGGCGCGCCGCGCCGGGCGGCATGGGAGCGGGCTTTGCCGCCGGGCTCGACCTGCTTCTCGCCTGGGCCCAGCGTGCGGTCGCAAGCCTTCCCGGCCTGGGAAACGATCCCGCAGGCGCCCGGCACAGCGTCCTACAGCCTCGTGGGGTTCGATATCGACGCGCGCGGCAGGCCGATCCATTTGAGGATCGCGGACTCCTCGGGAAATGCCGAACTCGATCGCCAGTCGCTCGACGCTGTCCGGCAGTCCCGCTTTGCGCCCGAGGCACGGCGGGGCTGCACTTTCCCTTATTGGCGCCGGCCGACCGAACCGGTCGCGGCTCCGGCGATGCCGGAGGAGGAAGCACTCAGGGCGCCCGATGCGAACTGCCCCCGCGATGGCCAACCCTGGGCACAACAGCCGCAGCAAGTCTTCCCGTCCACGTTGCAGCGCCGGTACCTCGAGGGCTGGGCTGTGCTGAGTTACGACGTCGCGCCCTGGGGCGAACTCGGCAATATCCGGGTGCTGGCGGCTGAGCCCGTTGCCCGGTTCGGAACGCATGCCGTAAGCTTGCTGCGTAGTGCTCGTCAGCATCCGGGGGCGGGCAAAACCGGTTGTACTTACCGCTTCAGGTTCCTGCTGCGCCGCGATGGCCAATTGCCGCCCGCCGCCGAAGGGGATTAGGCGGAGGGCGCTTGTTCGCACCCCCGGCACGCGGGATCCTTGGCGATCCTCAGCGTGCGTAGCCCTGGTTTCAGGCCGTCGAACAGATGCAGCTTTCCCGCTTGCTCGTCGCCGAAGCCGGTGAGGGCGCGGATCGCTTCCATGGCCGCCCAGCTGCCGGCCAGCCCGGCGAAGGCGCCGAGGACGCCGAGTTCGGAGCAGGTGTCGCAATCCTCCGCGTCGAAGGCGTCGCCGACGAAGCAGCGATAGCAGGGCCGGTCCGGCTCCCAGCCGCGATAGGTAGCGATCTGCGCCTGGAACTGGCCGATCGCGGCGGATACGAGCGGGATGCGGGCGCGGGTGCAGTGGTCGGAGACCGCCAGCCGGGTGGCGAAATTGTCGCTGCCGTCGAGGATCAGGTTCACATCGCCGATCAACGCGGCGACATTGGCCGGGGTCAGGCGCTCCGCCAAGCCTTCGAAGACGATATCGGGGTTGAGTCGCGCCGCGCCCGCGCTCGCCACATCGACCTTGCGCGCGCCGACGTCGGCGGTCCCGAACAGCACCTGGCGCTGCAGATTGTCGAGCGACACCACATCATCGTCGATCACCCGCAGCCGCCCGACCCCGGCGGCGGCGAGATAGAGGATGGCCGGAGAGCCGATCCCGCCCGCGCCGATCACGACGATGCTGCTGGCGAGCAGCTTCGCCTGGCCGGCGCCGCCAATCTCCTTCAGGACGATGTGCCGCGCATAGCGGTCGAGCTGATCGTCGGTGAGGCTCATCCTAGCGGCCGGTCGAGCCGAAGCCTCCGGCGCCGCGGGCGGTGTCGTCGAGATCGGCGACCTCGGCGAAGGCGGCGCGGAGCACCGGCGTCGGTACCAGCTGCGCGATCCGCTCGCCGCGCACCACCGCGAACTCCTCGCTGCCGAGATTGGCGAGGATCACCTTCACTTCGCCGCGGTAATCGCTGTCGATCGTGCCCGGCGTGTTGAGGCAGGTGATGCCGTGCTTCAGCGCGAGGCCGGAGCGCGGGCGGACCTGCACTTCATAGCCGTGCGGGATGGCGATCGCGAAGCCGGTGGCGACCGCATGCCGCGCCCCCGGTGCGAGCATGATGTCCTCGGCCGCGACCACGTCCATGCCGGCGGCATGTTCGCTGGCATAAGCGGGCAGGGGCAGGCCTTCGCCATGCGGCAGGCGCTTGAGGGCGATTTCGATCATGCTGCGTCACGCTCCAGCGCATCGGCGATGCGCGCCGCCAGCCGGCGGCCGATCTCGTCCTTGGGCAGGCGCTCCCAGCGTTCCGCGCCCGCGGCGGTGACGATCGTCACCTGATTGCGGTCGCCGCCCATCGGATCGGCGGCGACATTGTTGGCGACGATCCAGTCCGCGCCCTTGCGGGTGAGCTTGGCGCGCGCCTCGGCCTCGGCATCCCCTGTTTCGGCCGCAAAGCCGATCAGAAGGCGGGGCCGCTTCGCATGTGTGCCCAGCGTCGCGAGAATGTCTGGGTTTCGCGAGAAGGCGAGGGCAGGCGGCCCGGCGCTCTTTTTCAGCTTCTCGGTCGCCGCCTCGACCCGCCAGTCGGCGACCGCCGCGGTCATGATCGCCACGTCGGCGGGCAAAGCCGCCACCACCGCGGCCAGCATCTGCTCTGCGGTCTCGACATCGATCCGCTCGACCCCGCTCGGGGTGGGCAGGGCGACGGGGCCGGCCACCAAAGTCACCCGCGCGCCGAGCCCGGCCAGCGCCTCGGCGATCGCAAAACCCTGCTTGCCGGACGAGCGATTGGCGAGCACGCGCACCGGGTCGATCGGCTCGTGCGTCGGCCCGGCGGTCACCAGCACATGCTTGCCCGCCAGCCGCCCCGGTCCGGACAGAGTCGCCTGGATCGCACCACCTATCCGTTCGATCTCCGGCAAGCGCCCGGGGCCAAATTCGCCGCACGCCATCTCGCCTTCGTCAGGGTCGATGATCGTGACGCCATCCTCCCGCAGCCGCGCGACGTTGCGCTGCGTAGCGGCGTGCAGCCACATCCGCACATTCATCGCCGGGCAGGCCAGCACCGGCTTGTCGGTCGCGAGCAGCAAAGTCGTTGCCAGGCTGTCTGCTCGCCCGGTCGCCATCGCGGAGAGCAAATCCGCCGTCGCCGGGCAGACCACGACCAGATCCGCCTGCCGGCTGAGCTGGATATGGCCCATCTCGGCCTCGTCCTTCAAATCCCAGAGCGAGGTGTGGACCGGCTGCTCCGACAGGGCCGCCAGCGTCATCGGCGTCACGAAATGCGCGCCGCCGTCGGTCAGAACGCAGCGCACGCTCGCTCCCGCCTTGCGCAGCCAGCGGATCAGCTCGCACGCCTTGTAAGCCGCGATCCCGCCGCCGACGATCAGGAGGATGCGTTTGCCGTGCATGTGGTCAATAACCCGTTAGAAGCATGTCGAGCGCGCCCATGATGGCACTGTGCTCATCGGCCAACGACGCGAGAGGGCGACCCAAGGCACGTGTCGGAACAGCGCCAGCCAAATGCGTGACCATAACGAAAGGTGCGCCATCGATCTGAAAGACGGGATGGAGCCTCGTGGCCCGCTCCATGCCCGGCACTGCGGCGACGAGTGGAACGGTGAGACGGGTTTCAAGCTCGTCCAGAGTATCTGCCTGGCAATCGAGCAGATAGCCAGGCTTTCGCTCGCGACGATAAACGTCGAACCTTGCCATCAAAGCGGACTATATTCTTCGAGCGGCAGGCCATTTTCCTCGACCCAGCGATTCCAATATTGGATCGCCGAGCGATTTTCCTCTCGCCAGCGCTCGGCGCGCGTTTTGGCAACCTCCATCGACAGGCCTGCCTCGCACGCTTTGGAAATGTTGACCTTCAGATCGCGCGCTTCCTCGATCAGATCCGCCGGGAGCGAAACGTTCGTTGGGCGTCGCGCCGGCTTTCCGATTTTGCGCTCAATATTCATGCGCATAATTTATGCGCGCAGCGGCGGGAGGTCAACGCCGCTTCAACTCACCATCAACGTCGCCGCGACGCCAATGCCGCCCGCGATCAACCCCGTCAGCGCGTAGCGCCACCAGCCGAACGGCTTGACCACCACCACGGCGGGCAGGGGCGGGCCTTGGGGGGCGGCGCCGGGGGCGGGGTAATAATAGTCGATGCGCCGGATCAGTTCGGGCAGGCGGGCCAGGTTGCGGACATTCTCGATCAGCCAGTCGGCGGCGCGCGCTTCGGGGCCCAGTTCGCTGCGCACCCATTCGGTGATGAAGGGCGAGGCCGTGTCCCACATGTTGATGTCTGGATCGAGGCTGGTGGCGACGCCTTCCTCCATCACCATCGTCTTTTGCAGCAGCAGCAGATGCGGCTGCACCGGCATATCGAAATCGCGGGTGATCTTGAACAGGCCTTCGAGCATGTGGCCGATCGAAATCTCCTTCACCGGCAGGCCGCGGATCGGCTCGCCGACCGCGCGCAGGGCCGTCACGAACTCGTCGATATTGTGGTGGCCGGGGACGTATTGCGCCTCGAAATGGATTTCGGCGACGCGGCGGTAATTGCCGGTGATCAGCCCGTGCAGGATTTCCGCCAGCCACAGCCGCGCCTGCCGGTTGATCCGCCCCATGATGCCGAAATCGACGGCGGCGAGGCGGCCATCGGCCAGCGCGAACAGATTGCCCTGGTGCAGATCGGCGTGGAAGAAGCCGTCGACCACCGCCTGGCGCAGGAAGGCACGGACGAGGATTTTGGCGAGGTTTGGCAGATCGTGCCCGGCCGCGACGAGGGCGGCGCGGTCGTTGAGCTTCACGCCCTCGATCCACTCCAGCGTCATCACCCGCTGGGCGGTGCGGCTCCAGTCGATCTCGGGCACATGGAAATCCGCCTCGGCGACCATATTGTCGCGCAGTTCGGAGGCGGAGGCCGCCTCGCGCCGCAGGTCCAGCTCGCGCGCCGTCCATTGCTTGAACATGGCGATGGTGGCGCGCGGGCGCAGCCGGGCCGCTTCGCCGCCCATGCCCTCGACCCGCGCCGCGGCCCATTCATAGGTCTCGATCGCGCGGTCCAGCTCCGCCTCGATGCCGGGCCGCAGCACCTTGACCGCGACCAGCCGGCCATCGGTGGTGACGGCGCGGTGGACCTGCGCGATCGAGGCGGCGCCGACCGGATCGGGATCGAATTCGGCGAACAGCTGATCGAGCGGCTTGCCGAGCTCGGCTTCGACGGTCGCCTTGATCGCGGCGAACGGGGC
>JBBSLM010000146.1:0-5829 GCA_038255245.1 Sphingomonadales bacterium | reverse complement strand
CTGGACGATCCGGAGGCGGCGCTGGCGGCGATCATCCTGTTCGACCAATTCCCGCGCAACATGTTCCGCGACGATCCGCGCGCCTTCGCCACCGACAGCCAAGCCCGCGCCATCGCCGACGCGATGGTCGAGCGCGGCTGGGATGCGCAGATCGCCAGGGAGCGCCGGCATTTCGTCTACATGCCGTTCGAACATAGCGAACGGCTTGCGGACCAGGATCGCTCGCTGGCATTGTTCGCCGCGATGGGCGATGATTTCTATACCGACTTCGCCGCCAAGCATCGCGACGTCATCGTCCGCTTCGGCCGCTTCCCGCATCGCAATGAAGCGCTTGGCCGCGCCTCGACTCCGCAAGAAGAAGCGTTCGGGCTGGAGCCGGCCTGGTGAGCCTGACCGAATTCGGCCTCTATCACGACCGCTTCGAGGCGGAGATCATCTGCGGGCGGCTGCGCGCCGAGGGACTGGAGGCGATGATCTTCGACAGCGGCCTCGGCGCCGCTTACGGCAACGCCTTCCCAGTGCGCCTGATGGTGCTAGAGGAGGATGTGAAGGCGGCGCGGGCGATCCTCGCCACCGACGCGGATTGACGGCGACAGGCAAGCTGCTTTATCTGACTAATACAGTTCAGCCGTCGCGAAGGGGTAATATCTGATCATGGAGCCGGTGCTCGAACTCGCCGATCTGTCGAAGAGCTACGGCCATGGCGAGCGCGCCGTGCACGCGGTGCGCCACGTCTCGCTGACCGTCGGCCCGGCGGAAGTCTATGGCTTCCTGGGGCCGAATGGCGCCGGCAAGAGCACGACGATCCGCATGCTGCTGGGCCTGATCCGGCCGAGCGGCGGGGAATTGCGGCTGTTCGGGCAGACGCTGGCCGACAGCCCCTCGCCGCTGCGCCGGGTCGGCTCTTTGGTCGACGGCGGCAATTTCTACCCCTTCCTGTCCGGCCGCCGGAATTTGGAAGTGCTCGCCCGCACGATGGGCCGTGGCCGCGAGCGGATCGACGATTTGCTCGCCCAGGTCGGCCTCGCCAAGGATGGCGGCCGCAAGGTGAAGGGCTATTCGACCGGCATGCGGCAGCGGCTGGGCGTCGCCGCGGCCCTGCTCGGCGATCCGGACCTGATCATCCTCGACGAGCCGGCCAATGGCCTCGATGCGGCCGGCATTCAGGAAATGCGGGTGCTGATCCGCAGCCTGGCCGAGGAGCATGGCAAGACCGTGTTCCTGTCCAGCCATTTGCTGCACGAGGTCCAGCAATTGTGCGATCGGGTCGCGATCATCAGCCAGGGCACGATGATCCATGAAGCGCGGATCGCCGATCTGCTGCGCCACGACAGCGGCTACCGGGTGGAGGCATCCCCGATCACTGTCGCCGAAGCGGCGCTGGCGGCGCGCTGGCCGACGCGGATCGACGGCGAGGCCTTGCTGGTCGATGCGACGCGCGAGGACGTGCCCGATCTGGTCCGCCGGCTGGTGGGCGCGGGCGCCGACGTACACAGCGTCGCGCCGACGCAACGCAATCTGGAAGAGGTATTCCTGTCGATGACGCAGAGCGAGGGCCCCGCCAATGCTTGACGCCATCTCCGCCGAAACGCTGAAGCTGCGCCGCCACCGGGCGACCTGGTTCCTGGTCTGGATTTTCCCGATCGGCGCTTTAATCCTCTATTCGATCGCGATCATGGTCCAGCTCGGCCGCGGCCTGCCGCCCTCCCCGGTGGCGCCGGAGCTCGAGACCTGGCTGGAAAGCGCCGCCAATTTCTGGGGGCTGCCACGCAGCGGCTTCGGCCGGATCATCGTCACCGCTTACGTCGCGATCGTCTTCGCCGGCGAATATGCGTGGAACACCTGGAAGCTGATCGTGCCGCACCGCGCGCGGCCCAGCCTGATCGCGGCCAAATTCGCGGTGAGCCTGCTGCTCCTCTATGCCGCCTTCTTCGCCGCCGCTTTGCTGGTGAACTTCCTCGGCTGGTTCCCGGAGGCGGTGAAGGGCGATGCCATGCCCGAGGGGATCACCCCCGGCGCGCTTGGGATGGCGCACCTCAAGGGGCTGGCGGCAAGCCTGCCCGCCGTGCTGCTGAGCGCCGCGATCGCGGCCCTGGCGGCGATCCTGACGCGGACGACCGCCGCCGCCATCGTGATCGGCATCATCGTCATCACGCTGGAGCAATTGTTCACGACCTTCGCGCCGGTGCTGTCGCTCTATCTGCCAGGCGTGGTGGACGGGCTGTTCACAATGCTGCCGGGCTATCATCTCGGCAATCTGACCAGCTGGATCCTGGACGGCAGCGGCCGGGTCGTGCCTTTCCCCGACGGCACGACGGTCGCCTGGGGCTGGGAGGGTTCGCTCGCAATGGTGGCAGCGTGGATCGCCGGGCTGATGGCTTTGAGCTTCTGGCGTTTTGGGCGGCAGGATATCAACTGAGGTCACCGCGTCACCCCGGACTTGATCCGGGGTAACCGCCGGAATTCATGCATCACAGAGGCGGGAGGCTCGCGGCGCGATCGCGGTGGCGCGTCGCGATGCTGAATCGAGGCTAGCGGGGTTTGAGAGCTTGGGGAGGGTGGGCGAATGTCTGCCTTCGACCCCAACCGGACATGCACGCGAAGCAAATCGAAGGCGCTACCGGCTCGATTGTTGCGCAAGCGCGATCTCCTGCCGGCCAGGGGGCGTCATAAATAACAAGGTCGAGTGCCTCGGATGCCCCGGACGGACACGTTTGCGTTGTCCGCGCGTTGGCTGGGTATGTTCTTCGACAATCCATTCGGCCGGCGGCGGGCCGCTTTCAGCGCTGCGCGACGTCCGTAAGTCCCCCGGTGGCGGTTATGCGCCACGGTGATTCAGGACAGCATCGCAGCCCTGGAACAATGGCGAACCCAAGTTGCAAGAAAGATACATGAAGGAACAAGCGATGAACCGCCCATTGGTCGGCCTATTTCTGCTGATTTGCACCCCCCTCGCGCCAGCGTCCGCGCAGGTCGCTGCCCCAACGGTTCAAGCACCCTCACTGCCAAGTGACCCTGTTTCCGGCATGCGCAACGCCGATGTCGTCACCGCCCAGGTGCTGCTGGACCGCAGCCGCCACTCACCTGGGGTGATTGATGGGCAGATCGGCGGAAATACTGAATGTGCGATCCGCGCTTATCAGCGTGCCAAGGACCTTGAGGTCACGGGGCGGATTACGCCGGACCTGTTGAGCCAGCTGCTCGAGGACCACCCCGGCGAAATTCTGCGCTATCATGTTCTCACGGAAGGCGATGTGAGCGGCCCGTTCGTGACCGTACCAACCGGATTTGAGGCTCAGGCGGAACTTGACACGCTGGGCTACGAGCGTCCGTCTGAGAAGATAGCGGAGCAATTTCACATGGCAGAGAGCTTTCTGCTCACCCTGAATCCTGGCGCCGATTTTGGCAGCGCGGGAACAGAAATCCTCGTCGTGGCGCCGGGCGACGACAGAATCCGCCAGCGGGTTGCGCGGATCGAGGTGGACAAGGAAGGGAGCGAGGTGCGCGCCTTTACCGACGACGGGACCTTATTGGCGACCTATCCAGCAACCGTGGGCAGCAGCAGCTTCCCCACCCCCGATGGCTCGATGACGGTCAATACAGTCGCGCCGGCAGCGACCTATCATTTCAGCCCGGAGGGCCGTTCCTGGGGCCCGGACCGCGCGCTGACGATCGCAGCGGGACCCAACAATCCGGTCGGTGGCATCTGGATCGATCTCTCGGAAGCTGGTTACGGCATCGATGGCTCGCCCGACCCACAACTGATCGGAAAGACCGCGAGCCACGGCTGTGTCCGGCTTACCAACTGGGATGCGCGCGAACTCGCCCAAGCCGTCTTTGCGGGGACGGCGGTGGAGTTCAAATGAGGTGGCTAGTAGCCGGGTTCGAGACCTTTAACTTTCGCGTCAGCGCCACGGGATTGGCGGTGTCAAGCATCCAGCATTGCTCGCCGGGCGCACGGGCGAGGCAGTCTCGGCGGACAGCCAGTTCGCCTGAGCGCGATTAATCGACAACAATTGGAAAGGCCCTGAGCGAGTGAGTATATCTGGCGGGCCTTGGCTGGGTCGCATTTGGAGCGGGGTGGCCGTTCGTTTCGCCCGGCTGCGGGGTTATTCTCAGTGGCTCGACGCACAGGCGGCCACGCCCCCGCAATTTGAAACGAGTCCATGGCGCTTGAGCCGTAGCGCTTGGGTCGCGAGCTTCGTCCGCACCGTCAGGGGTGCCGGTAATGACAATTATGGTATGATTGCAGGAGCCATTGCCTTTGCCGCGTTTCTCGGGCTCCTTCCCTTTCTTGGGGCAGTGGGTCTCGTTTATGGGATGGTCACCCCCGCTGGGCAGGTGGTCAATAACATCCGCGATTTACTGTTCATTCTACCAGCCGAGGCACGTGACTTCATTGGTGATTGGCTCGTCCGTGCGATCACCCGGCCGGACGGTCGTGACATTGGCCTTTTGATCGCCATCAGTGTTGCTCTTGTGAGCGCGCTGCGCGCCGGCCGGTCGATAATTTCCGGGCTGAACATCGCGTCGGACGTGAACTACCGGCGCGGCTTCGTGCGCCGCCGCCTCATCGCTCTGCTGATTGTCCTGTGCGGAGCGGTTCTCATTCTGACAGCACTCTTCGCGATCTCCACTTTCGCTTGGATCGAGCGAGTCCTGCCGGATGAGCTCGTCGCGGCGCTCCCCGCGCTCCGCCTGGGCTTTTGGATCGTCGTTGCGATCTGCGCGGCAGGAGCGATGGCTTTGGTCTATCGCCATGCACCTAACCGCCCTCCGCCAACCTGGGGGTGGATGCTGCCCGGCGCGCTAGCCGCAACAATCTTGTGGCTGACCGCGACCTGGGCCTTCGCCGCTTATCTGGAAAATTTCGGTAGCACCAACGGTACCTATGGTTCGATCGGCGCCATCATTGTGCTCCAGCTGTGGTTGTTCCTGTCGGGCTACGTGACGCTTCTTGGCGCGAAGCTGAATACCGAGCTTATGCGCAGCGCTGGCATGGAGCCAAGCGCGGCCAGTTGAGCCCCATAGGCCCAACTCCCAGCTCCCGCCTCCCTGCGGCGGGACATAGCCCCATCGACGTTTGGAACGCCCCCACGGCACCGCTGCCGCTTTGGTTCGTCTGGTCCTTAGCGGCATTGATCGGAGGCAGGGATGGCGACGAAGCATGAGAGATGGAGAACCCTGGTTCAGCTGGACCAGTGGCTGAGCGGACCGATGCTGTTTCTCAGTCTCATTTGGCTGTTCATTGTGGTCGCTGAGCTCACGTTAGGCGATGGCGGCCTTCTGACGTCGGTCGGGACGGTCATATGGGTTGCCTTCATCCTGGAGTTTGCACTTCGCTTTACGCTTGCTCCGGGCAAACGCGTCTTCTTGAGAAAGAACTGGCTCACCGTCATCGCCTTGGCTGTCCCAGCACTGCGGCTGTTCCGCGCGCTGTCTGTTTTGCGTGCCGCGAGCGCTTTGCGCGGCTTTCGACTGGTCCGCATCGTCGGGACCGCGAACCGTAGCATGAACGCCTTGAGAGCGGCGCTTCAACGGCGTCAATTCGGCTACGTCGCTGCGCTAACGCTCCTTGTCTTGGGCCTGGGCTCGGCCGGCATGCTTAGCTTCGAGCCAGCTGGGGAGGTGGACGGTGGTTTCACTTCCTACGGACATGCCCTGTGGTGGACCGGAATGCTGGTAGCCAGCATCGGCAGCGATTATTGGCCGGTTACCACCGAGGGCCGCGTTCTGGCCGCACTGCTCGCCCTCTATGGTCTTGCCGTCTTCGGCTATATCACCGCCACCTTCGCGAGCTTCTTCATCGGCCGGGACGCCGAGAAGCCG
>JBBSLM010000145.1:0-5849 GCA_038255245.1 Sphingomonadales bacterium | reverse complement strand
GTGTCGGGCAGGCCGGTCAGGGTGACCATCGCCTCATTCTTGTCGGCGGCGATGCCGGTGATGACGTTGCGTTCCATGCCTGCTTCCTCGATCCGTTCTTCGCCGACAATGTGGGTGCCCGGCCGGTCCTCGAACGAGGACAGCACCTGCAGCGGCATGTTGTAGCGCATGGCGAGACCCACCGAGCGGGTCTGCAGCACCTTCGCGCCGACGGATGCCAGCTCCAGCATCTCTTCATAGGTGATCATCGCCAGCTTCTTGGCGCGCGGCACGATCCGCGGGTCGGTCGTGTAGACCCCGTCCACATCGGTATAGATGTCGCAGCGGTCCGCCTTCGCCGCGATCGCCAGCGCGACCGCCGAGGTATCTGAGCCGCCGCGGCCGAGCGTCGCCAGTTCGTTGTTCGACGTGACCCCCTGAAAGCCCGGAATGACCGCGATCCCGCCATCGTCGAACACCCGCTCCAGCACGTCCACATCGATCCCGTCGATCAGCGCCGCGGCGTGGCCCGACGCCCGGATCGGCAGCTGCCAGCCCATGTAGGAACGGGCGTTCAGCCGCATGCCCTGCAGGGTGATCGCCAGCAGCCCGGCCGTGACCTGCTCGCCCGACGCCACCACCACATCATATTCGCGCGGATCGTAGAGCGAGGCGGCCTCGCGGCACAGATGCACCAGCCGGTCGGTTTCGCCCGCCATCGCGGAGACGACGACCGCGACCTGGTTGCCTTGGCTAGCCTCGCGCTTCACCAACCCCGCGACATGGCGGATGCGCTCGATCCCGGCCATCGACGTGCCGCCGAATTTCATCACGATGCGGGTCATTGGGAGGGCGCTTAGGGATGATCGAAACCGCTGGCAAACCCCACTTCGTCACCCCGGACTTGATCCGGGGTCCACCTTTCTTCACTCGGGGACCGAAGAAGGTGGATGCCGGATCAAGTCCGGCATGACGGTTTTGGAAAATCATTATGGCAGACAGCACCACCATCGACCCAAACGAAGCCGCGCATTTCGGGCGGATGGCCGCGGACTGGTGGGATCCGAAGGGCTCGTCGGCGATGTTGCACCGGCTGAACCCGGTCCGGCTCAAATATCTGCGCGAGCGGATCGACAGCCATTTCGGCAGCGACGAGCACGACCGCCGGCCGCTGGAGGGCAAGCGGGCGGCCGACGTCGGCTGCGGCGCCGGGCTGCTGGCCGAACCGCTCGCCCGCCTCGGCGCGGCCGTCACCGGGGTCGATGCGGCGGCGGAGAATGTCACGGCGGCGCGCGATCATGCGGCGGGGCAGGGGCTGGAGATCGACTATCGCCGCGGCGGCGTCGAGGCGCTGGCCGGGCCTTACGACCTGATCACGAGCATGGAAGTGGTCGAACATGTCGCCGACGTGCCCGCCTTCCTCGCCGGCCTCGCCGCCGCCCTCGCCCCCGGCGGCCTGCTAATCATGTCCACGCCCAACCGCACCATGACCTCCCGCGCGTTGATGATCTGGGCCGCCGAAGGCCTCGGCCAGATTCCGCGCGGCACTCACGATTGGGACAAGTTCCTGACCCCCGAAGAACTCACCGCCGCCCTCGCCGAAGCCGGCCTCGCGGTCGAGGACGTCACCGGCATCGGCTGGTCCCCCGCGCGCGGCCTGACGCTCACGCCGGACACCAGCCTCAACTACCTGATCGCCGCGCGGCGTCGAGCTGCTCCCGCGCTCTCACCAATGGCGCCTGCCAGCGACTGAGCTCACCGAGCTTCGTTACCAGCTGCCGGGCCGGTTCGCCAAGCTCGCCCAGCCGTTCGTAAAGGCGCGGCACGGTGCGCAGCAGCTGGAAGCCGCCGATGACGTGCTTACGCTTCTCGCGTTCGGGGGCGTTCAGGTCTGCCTCGTCGCTCAGCAGGCGAAATGCGAGCGCCTTGGAATTCAGCAGGACCAGCAGCCGCTCTCGGAGCGCGACGAACTCGGCTGGCGGCAGCGCCGCGATGAGCTGGGCGGAAAGGCGCACGGCGGTATCGTTCTTCGCCTCCTTCGCGGCTGCCAGGCAGTCGCAAAGCTCCGCTCCTCGGCCGGCGAAGAGCTCGGTTCGATCGAGCATCCGGTGCCAAACGGGCGGCAAGGGCTGCTCGAGCCGCAGCAGCCGCTCGAGCAAAGCCGCATCTTCTGCACGTGAAGTGGCCTCGAGCCGGTCAAGCTCTGCGTGCAGCGGCGCGGGATCGGCATAAGGCGGCGTCGCGACCTCGGTAAGAGGGCTGAAGGCGCGCGGGATCATGTCCCAGAAGCGGGTGGTGCCGAGTTTGACCGCGCGGTTTGGCACGAAGCCCGCCACAAGCCGGCCTTCGGCCCGGCCGGACCCGTTGAAGATGTTCAGGTAGTAGAAGCAGGTGAAGAGCGGCCAGGGCCCGGTCAGTTCCGCTTTGCCGCCGACCAGGCGATAAACATGCGCGCCATCGCGTATTTCCAGCATCTCCCGGCGGCCGCCGATCAGCCGGAAGGGCGCGCGGTGGCGGCGCAGGCGGACCCGAAGCGGCGGCTCGGACCCGGGATCGGCGATTCCAGGCACCGTGATCCGGTTGCCGCTCACCACCCAGCCGCGCGGCTTCACCTGCTCGATCCGCGCGGCGACGGCCGGCCAATCCTCGTCGGAGAGGCGGTGGATCGTCTGCGGCTTGAGCGAATTTGAGCGGCGCGACCGGTCCGGTTCCGACGCGATTCGGGCGAGCGCATATTCGAACGCGAGGTGGCTGCCATAGCTAGCACCGGTATAATCGCCTTCGACGATCACCAGCCGATTTCCGGGGTCGATCCGCCCGAAGGCGGCGTTGCTGGTCTGCAGCCGTCGCAGGTAAATCGGTCCGCCCAGGCGCTGGGCGAGAAACAGGCCCAGCCAGGCAACCGGGATCGCCCCGGTCCATGGCGGCGCTCCGCCGGTCGCGGCGTCGAAGCCAAGCAGGACCATGGCCCCGGCGATCAACAGAGCCTGGAGCAGCGGGACGCGGAACGCCATCGCCAGCCATTGCACGATCGGGATCGCCAGCGGGACGGCGACAAGGCCGGCGGCAACGAGCAAGGTGCGCCAGCCGACGCCCCCGTCCTCGCCAACCGAAAAACTGATCAGCCGCCAGGCCACAAGGGCGAGGATGCCCAACGGCAGCAACCGCGCGAGCCACGGGTGGAAAGGTAGCGGAATGGTGCCGATCGGCATGATCCAGCGAAAGCCCAAAGCGGCGCCGATTCGCCCGAAGGGTGCTGGGGGCCAGGCTCTGCCAGTCTTGCCGCTCATGCACTTCGATTAGCGCAGAACGGCTAACGGAAGCTTGAAGAGCTACTCCCGCGCCAGCCGGGCCATCAGGATGGCGCTGCGGATCGCCTGGCGGGGGAGGCTGGTGAGGTCGACCCATTCGCCCTCCGCATGCGCGTTGCCGCCGGCCATGCCCATGCCCGCTAGCGTATCCACGTCGGCGGCGACAAAGGCGCTGTCGGCCGCGCCGCGCCGGGCGGGGTCGAATTCCGGCATTTCGGGAAAGCCGAGGTCGCGATTGACCGCGTTCAGCCGCCCCAGCAAGGCGCGGTTGCCGGCCGTGGGCGCCATCGGCGGATAGCCATTGTCGGCGAAGACCAGTTCGGCGGACGTCTGCGGCAGGTGACGCGCGACGATCGCCTGCATCGCGGTGCGGGCGTTTTGCTCCTGTTCGGGCGACAAAGTGCGGATGTCGCCCCGCGCGATCGCGGTTTCGGCGACGATGTTGGTCTTGCCCGATGCGGTGATTGTCACGCCGCTTTCGTCCACGCCAGCGGGCGTCCCGCCACCCAGCACGCCGACGTTGAAGGTCAGGTTCGGCTCGATCAGGGTGCGCCGCCATTCGTCCAGGATGCGCGCCATCTCGTAGATCGCGCCATAGCCGATGCTGTTGTTGAACACGCCGCTGCTGTGTCCCGTCCGCCCGCGCGTGGTCAGCGTCCAGTTGGTCGAGCTGCGCCGCGCCACCGTGCCGAAATCGCGCCCGTCGTCGCGCGCCAGCCCTTCATATTCCAGCGCATAATCCGCCTCGCGCCCCGCCGCGATCAGGTCCCGCCGCGCCGCCGCGATCGGCGTGCCGACCCGTTCCTCATCGCCGGTCAGCACCACCGTCACGTCCATCGTCCGCAACAACCCCGCCGCGTGCAGCCCGCGCAGGGCGGCGAGGATGACGACGATCCCGCCCTTGTCGTCGCCGACCCCCGGCCCGGTGGCCCGGTCGGTGTCGCCTTGGGTTTGGCGCTCGAACCGCTGGAACGGGCTATCCGGCTCGAACACCGTGTCGAGATGGGCGATCAGCAGCATGTGCTTCGGCGGATTGCGTCCGTCGCGGCGGCGCATGGCGCTGTTCGTCGCGATCAGGTGCCCGGCCCGCCCGGCTTCGGCCTGCTCGACCCAGCGCACGTTCATGCCGATCGCCTCGAATTCCGGCCGCAACATCTCGCCAGTCGCGCGCACCCCGGCGAAGTTCAGCGTGCCGCTATTCTGGTTCACCAGCCGCTCGAGCAAAGCGATGTGGCGGTCCGTCTCCCGCTCGATCACGGCGCGCGCTTGTCGCTCGGCCGCACTCAAGGACGTGACCGCCTGCCGCCCGGGGGCGGAAAGTTGGGCGTGGGCGGCGGCAGCGCTGCTCAGGAACAGCAGGGCGAGGAGAAAACGGGTCAGCATCCACCCTTCTCACCCGTCATTGCGAGGAGTGCAACGACGAAGCCTAGAACGGGCTGCGCATCCGGAAGTTGAAGAACAAAGCGATGCCGGCTGCGAACTGGTTCTCCGAACCCAGCTGCTGGACGATCGGGCTGTTCATCGCATCGCCGATCAGCCGGTCGTACTGGGCGTAGGCGTAGATGCCGAAGTTCCGGCTCAACTCGCGGGTCAGCCCCGCAACGACACCGACTGCGCGCACGCCGCCATCGGCGTCAAAAGCCGGCAGGCCCGAGGTGAGCGCCTGGGCGGGCGTTACGCCATAATAGGTCTGCATATATTCTTCGTCCGCCAGCCGGACGCGCGGACCGATGCTGATCACGCTGCGCTCGTCCGGCCTGAGGAAATAATCCATGCCCAGATCGCCCAGCCAGCCTTCATGCCCATCGAAGCCGTGCCGCGCTTCGGCCCGCAGACGGACATCGTCCGATACGTTGACGTTCAGGAACACGCCGGGTTCGAACGCGAAATCAACATCGCCGATCGCCGCGCCCGCATCATCCTCGTCGCGCTCGCCCTGAAAGGCGATCATCGGCCCGATTTCCACGCGCCCGCCGCGGCCGGTCAGGCTGAAACCGAAGCCGTCATCCGGCGCGCGGCCGGGGATCGGGTCGCCCTCGCGGCGCGCGCCGCCGGTAAAGAGCGGCCCGAGCTTGAGTTGGTTCGAGCCGGGATATTCCGGAACGAACTGCACGCCCGCGCCAAAGCTGATCACCAGCGGGCGGTCGTCTTCGTCGTCCTGAGCGAAGGCCGGAGTAGCGGAGAAGATTGCGGCTGCGGCGATACCGAGCGTGATGGTGCGGATCATAAAGCCCCTTTCATGCGCGGCCTTGCCGCGCGGATATGACGCCTGAAAGGCGCGTGGGCGCGGAAGTTCCGGCTCTCAAACGAATTTGCCACGGGCGTTGCCGATCCGCCTCAGGAAAATTCCAGGATCACCGCATCGACCGCCAGGCTGTCGCCCGGCTTCGCGGTG
Organism: Sphingomonadales bacterium; assembly: GCA_038255245.1. Taxonomy (GTDB): domain Bacteria; phylum Pseudomonadota; class Alphaproteobacteria; order Sphingomonadales; family Sphingomonadaceae; genus Allosphingosinicella. Next base: position 164 of record JBBSLM010000145.1, on the reverse strand, counting down.
ACCTTGGCGACCGTGCCGCTTTTCTCGGCGCGCAGGATATTTTCCATCTTCATCGCCTCGACCACCGCCAGCGGCTGCCCGGCCTCGACCGCATCGCCTTCGCTCACGTGCAAGGTGGTCAGCAGCCCTGGCATCGGCGCGATCAGATATTTGGACAGATCGGG
>JBBSLM010000144.1:0-5871 GCA_038255245.1 Sphingomonadales bacterium | reverse complement strand
GGAAGTGTCCACCGGTGGGCAGCTTCGCGCCGGCGTGCCGCTGACCGAAAATCTCCAGCTGGCCCTGCGCTACGGCCTTACGTTCAGCCAGCTGGATCTCAGCCGCGACCTGTATTTCACCGATCCGGATGGGATCGGCCCACTGGAGCCGGTCTGCGATCCCCTGCTCGCGGGCCGCTATCTGTGCGACGCGATCGGCAACCGCACCATTTCCACCGCCGGCTACACCCTGCTGTACAGCACACTCAACAACTCCATCCGCCCATCGAATGGCCATCGCGTTCTGCTGAGCCAGGATTTCGCCGGCCTTGGCGGCGACGTCCGGTACCTGCGCACCCGCATCAGCGGCGGCAAATATTGGAGCATCGGTGGTGGCTTCATTGTTTCGGCGACCGCCGAGGGCGGCGCGATCGTGCCGTTCGAGGACACCGCTGCCGGAGTCGACCCGATCCGGCTGAATGATCGTTTCACGCTCGGCAGCCCGCAGATTCGCGGATTCGATATTCGCGGCGTTGGGCCGCGGGTCGTTCGCCGCCCCTATGCCGTCGGCGCCGACGGCACGCCGACACTGGACGCCGACGGCGCCTTCACGTTCGTCGAGGACGATCAGCAGCGCCGGGACGAGGCGATTGGCGGCCGTTACTATTATCTCGCGCGGCTCGAGCTTGAAATTCCGCTCGGTCAGGGCGTGAGCCAGTTGGGGGTCCGTCCGTCAGCCTTCATCGACGTCGGCGCGCTTTGGGGCGTACGGCGGCCGGCTTTGCTCAACATCGAGCCGGGTTCGGAGCTGACCCGCAACCAGTGTCAGGCGGCAGACGGCACCATTACCGTGCTGGGCAACGGCGAAGCCAATTGCCCGGGCGGCTCGCAGCTTTTCCGCCTCGGGACCGCGCCGTTCCGTGAATTCTTCTTCGGCGACACCCCGACGCCGCGTGTGTCGATCGGCATCGGCGCCAATTGGAACTCGCCCTTCGGCCCGTTCCGTGTCGACCTCGCTTATCCGCTGCTGAAGGCGGAAGGTGACGACACCCGCTTCTTCACTTTCAACGTAGGAACTGCATTCTGATGAAAACCAAGCTCTTGATCACGGCCGCGATGGCCGTTGCCACAATCCCTGCAGGCGCAATGGCGCAGCGTGCCGCTCCCGCCACGATCGTTGTCGTCGATACCGATCGTGTGCTGCGCGAATGTACTGCCTGCGTTTCCGCGACTGCGGCCCTGCAGGCCCAGGAGGCGGCGTTTCAGCAGCGCCAGCAAGCGCTCGCCGCACCGTTGCAGACCGAGCAGCAGGCGATCGAGCAGGCAGCCCAGGCGGCGTCGGGCCTGACCGGCGCCGCGCGCACCAACGCCGAGAACGCTCTGCGCCCTCGGCTCCAGGCCTTCCAGCAGCGTCAGCAGACGGCGCAGCAGGAATTGGGGACGTTGCGGCAGAATTTCGAATCCACCCGCCTCAACGTCTCGTTACAGCTCAATCGTGCGCTCGATCCGATCTTCACTGCGGTCATGACCGCGCGCGGCGCCAACCTCGTCATGTCCGCCGATGCCCGCCTGGCGCATGCGCCTGCGCTCGACGTGACCAATGACGTGCTGGCGCAGCTCAATCGCTCGACCCCGGCGGTCAGCGTCACGCCGATGCCGCAGCCGGCTCAGCCGGCCGTCACGCCGACGACGCCGCGTCCGGGCGGGCGGTGAGCTCCAGCAACGACGCGCCGGCCTCCGCCATTTCGGAGCCGGCGCTCGATGTAAGGGGAGTGATGCGGTCGCTGCCGCATCGCTACCCCATGTTGCTGGTCGACCGCGTCGAGGAGATGATCCTCGACGAGCGGATCGTCGCCGTAAAAGCGGTGACGATGAACGAATTGTTCTTCCAGGGCCATTTCCCCGGGCGGCCGATCATGCCCGGGGTGATGATCATCGAAGCGCTGGCGCAGGCCGCCGGCGTGCTTGCGGTCACCTCGCTGGGTGAAGCGCAGAAGGGCAAGCTCGTCTATTTCATGTCGATCGAGAATGCGAAGTTCCGCATTCCGGTCGAGCCCGGCTGCCTGTTGCGACTGGAGTGCAATCTCATTCAGAAGCGCGGTCCCGTCTGGAAGTTCGCCGGCCGCGCCTATGTCGGCGACAAGCTTGCGACGCAGGCGGACTTCACGGCGATGATCACCGATCCACCGAAGGAATAGCCGCGGCCGCCCAGCCGTCCGCAGTCCGCTCGATCCCGAATATTCTGGTGATCACCTCTGAGTGAAGAATCTTTTCGGGTGTGCCGTCGGCGGCGATGCGCCGATCGTGCATCACGATGATCCGGTCGGCATGGCGCAAAGCCGCATCGAGATCGTGCATCGCGACCAAGGCCGCTCGCCGCTTGCCTTGCACTTCGTCGGCAAGGAGCGCCATCAGCCTGATCTGCCACAGCGGATCGAGATTGGCCGTCGGCTCGTCGAACAGCAGCAGCCGCGGCCGCGGCGCAAGGGCCCGTGCCAGCAGGACGCGGCTCCGCTCCCCGGTCGAAAGCAAATCGGCACGCCGGGCGCCGAAGGCGTCAAGCTCGAGCCGGGCGACGATACGATCGATCTCCTCACCGCTTGCCCCGGACAAAGCGACGAGGTCGCGCGCGGAGATCGGCCAGCTGAGGTCGCGGGTTGCCGGTAGGTAAGCCAGCAGGCGCGTCCGCATCGCGGGCGGCAGGCGGGTCGGATCCTCGCCATTGACGATGACGCTGCCACCGGGGCTTCCGATCCGGGCCAGCGCATGCAGCAGGCTCGTCTTGCCGCTGCCATTCGGCCCGACCAAAGCGGTTAGCGTCCCTGCTTCCAGCGAAAGGTTCGTCGGCTCAAGCCGGCCGGGCAAGGCGATTTCCCTCGCGACGACCAGGCTCATGGCCGCATCCTCCAGCGCATCCGTAGGACCAGCCACAGGAAGAATGGTGCGCCGACGAGCGCCGTAATCACGCCGATCGGCAAGACGCGGCCGAGCGGGGCGAGGCGGCTCAGCAGGTCGGCGAAGCTCAGGAGCAGGGCGCCGATCAGGGCGGCGGGGAGGATTGCCCGGCCGGGGTGGCCGCCGGTCAGCCGCCGAGCGAAAACCGGCGCGACCAGGCCGATGAACCCCACCGCGCCGCAAATCGCCACGCAGGCGCCGACCCCGAGCGCGCTCAGGGCCACGATCCGCAGCCGCAGACGCGCGAGATTGTCGCCCATCGATTCGGCGACTTCTTCCCCCAATGCGAGTCGATCGAGCGCGGGCGCGAGGCTGGCGAGCCAGATTATCGCGACGACCGCCGGAATGCCCGCGAAGGCGAGTTGTTCGAGGCTGCGGTCGGCAAGCGACCCCATCAACCAGGCATAAGCGTCGTAGAAAGCGAAGGGGGAGGGGGCGAGCGCGAGCGCCAAAGTCGTCAGCGCCCCCGCCAATGCGCTGATCGCCAACCCGGCGAGCAGCAAGGTCGCCGTATCCGCGCGCCGCCCCGCGAGGCTGATCAGCAGCAACAAGGAAATTCCGGCCCCGGCAATCGCGCCAAGCGCCATCGCAAAGGCCCCGGACAGGCCGATCAGGTAGGCCGTGACCACGGCGCCCAGCGCCGCGCCGCTGGTCGCGCCGGTGAGATCGGGGGAGGCGAGGGGGTTGGCGAACAGAGCCTGGATCGCCGCCCCGGCTGCGCCCAGCATCGCGCCATAGATGAGCGCCAATACCGCTCGCGGTAGGCGCAACTCGAGCAGCAAGGCCCAGCCGAGCTCAGGGTCGGCCGCGAATAGGGATGCCAGGCTATCCCACGGCGTCAGCAGAGACGCGCCGAAGCAGGCGAGCATCGCTGTCACGATCAGGGCGCGCGCTTTCATTGCTTTGGTTCCGCTCGCAGCCGCTCGACTTCATCGGCGAGCAACGGTCCCATGCAGGTCCACAACCGGCCGTCTGTTGCGATGTCCTGCGAGCCCCGGCGCGCCCGCGCCAATGGATGCTCCAGCCACGCCTGGCCGCGTGAATATTGACTGCCCCGATAGTCGCTGCGGAGCAACGCCGCCGGCGGATCGACGAGCAATTCCTCAAGCTGCACCTGATTGCCCTTCACCGCGCGCTGGCGATAGCCGGCGAGGGCCATCCATTCCGCTTCCAGGCCATCTGCGGCGACCGTGCGGCCGCCGCCGCCGATCCACATCGCGTCCAGCTGTTTGGCCGGGGCGGATTGCCGAATGGCCTCGATTCGCGCGATCAGCGCCATGCCGCGCTCCTCCCGCCCGAGCGCGACCGAGACAGTGCGGATCGAGGCTATGACGTCGTCGATCGTGTGCGGGAAGGGGAGCTCGACCAGTCGGATGCCGAGCCGCTCGGTGATGCGCAGCCGGTCGCCTCCCCCCCCCATGCTCAAGACCAGGTCGGGTCGCGCCGTCATTGCGGACGCCAACGTGCCGTCATTGGCCTGGTAAGAACGCGCCCGCTCGGCGAGCGGCGATTCCTCCGGGCGCGCCGCGAGGTGGGTGAGCGAGGCGATCTGCTCCGGCTCGGCGAGCAACAGCAGCAATTCGTCGGTGCACAGGTTCAGCGACGCCACCCGGCGCGCGGACCCGTCGCCCGCCGCCGAATCGGCAGCGGGCGGGGCGGCGCAACCGGCGAGCGCCAGGCTAATCGCCAAAGCGGAAGCGAATGCCCGCATAAACCGATCGTCCCTGTGTCGCGTAGCCGACGACGTCCTGATGATCTTCGTCGAACGCATTTTCGATCCGCGCGAAGGCTTCGAGGCTTCGGCCGAGCCGGTAGGCCACACGCGCACTGGCGAGGACATAGGCGTCCAGTTCCAGGCGCGGTGCCGGAAAGAGATCGAAGTCGCTGTCGATCCGCTCGCCGACATGGGCCAGCGCACCGCCGAGGGTGAGTCGCCCGGCAGTGTAATCGGCGAGCAGATTGGCACTGTGCTCGGGACGCCGCACTTCGCGCAGGGCGCTACCGGGGCCCGCGTTCGGCTCGCGCGTGTCGATATAGGTGTAATTGGCCGCGAGCCGGAGGCTCTGGACCGGACGCCACTCGCCGGACAATTCGACCCCGCGGCGGCGGCTCTCGCCCGGCGCGTTCACCACCGTGTAGTTCGGGAAGATGCTGAAATCCTCGACGATCTCGTCCACCAGATCGTTGGAAAAGGCGACGGCCTCCAGCGAGAAATTCGCCCGCGACCAGCGCAGTCCGCCTTCATAGCCGGTCGAGCGTTCGGGTCGCAGGTTCGGATTGCCGATGAAGCCGCTGCCGGGGCCGAACCCGAACAAATCGACGAAGCTCGGCTGGGCAATGCCTTCGCCATAGCCGCCGACGACGGAGAGCCCACCACCCAGCTTCAGCTCGGCATGGGCGCGGAAGGTCGTGGCGTCTTCGAATGTGCTGAAATCGTCGTGGCGTACGGCGACGTCGGTGATCAGCCGGTCGCCCCATTCCGCGCGCCACTCGCCGACGAATGCGGTGCGGCTGCGTTCGAGGTCGCGATCTGAGGCGCCACCGAACTGCAGGTCGCGGGTGCCGAACATTTCTTCCTCATGCTCGGCCGCGACGATCAGCAGGTGACGCGTGCTTCCGGCGTGGATGCGGCGCGACACCTGGCCGCCAAAGCGGCTGCGCTGGCCATAGCTGTCGTTGGTGCGGACACTGCCGTCGCGGTTGCGATTGTCGCTGTCGAGATACTGCGCCTCGATCCGCGCCTGCCAGGGCGTGGTGGTGTCACCGTAGCTGAGCCATGCCCGCCCGGCGTTCGTCTGCGCCGTCGAGGCGTCTGTCGTGTCGGCGCGCGCGAACGTCAGCGGATCGCTGCCATCATAGGCAATCTCATGGTCGACATAGCGCCCGACCGCGCCGATCTCGAAGGCGTCGCCGAACCGGAACGCGCCCTTCAGGCTC
>JBBSLM010000143.1:0-5877 GCA_038255245.1 Sphingomonadales bacterium | reverse complement strand
GGAGTTCGATGCGGCGCTGGAGCGGACTTTCACAGCCGCCGATCGGGACGGCAACGGCACACTCGGCTATATCGAATATTCGGGCTGGGCACTGACCTGGCTGGGCAGCGCGACGGCCCTGCCGGGGCCGTTCGCGATCGACACGGACGGTGACAATCAATTGACCCGCAGCGAATTTGCCGCGGCCTTCGCCACTCAATTCGCCCGACTCGATGCCAACAACGATGGCTCAATCAGCCACGCCGAGCTGCTGACGTTACGCAACCCGCGCCTCGCGCCCGTGCTGGACCGCAATGGCCGCCCGATCCGCCAGCCGCGTCGGCGCGACGGCGACTGACGCCCCTTTTCTGGCGCCCCTCGCTGCCCTACGTTCGGGACAATGACCAAGCGGAGCCTCATCGACAGTCTGCGCGCCTTCTTTGCGGGCGACGACGACGCCGCGGCGGCCCCCGCGCCACCCGCCGCCGGCTCGAATGCCGGCGTGCCGAAAGCGAGCCCATCGGCCGATCCGCTTGATACGAACTGGAAGGGCCTGATCGCGAAATCCTCGCTGCAGCGCGTCTTGTCGATTCGCGACCTCGTCCGCGATCTGGAGAAGGAGACCACGACGCGCGGCATGCAGACGGAATTGGACGAGCTCGGCCGGATCAAGGGCACGCATCTGCCGCGCCTGATCCAATCCTATATCGACATTCCCGAACAACATCGCGCGGACGTGTTCCGGGAAACGGGCAAGTCGGCCAGCTTCCTGCTGAACGAGAGTTTGGACAAGATGCTGGCGCGGCTGCAGGACATTTCCTCGCAGCTCGCCAAGGGCAATATCACCACTTTCGCGGAGAATGTCCGCTTCGTGGACCTCTATTACGAGCAGTCCAAAGGACCGTTCGACTAAGCCTCAGCAGGCCGGCTGAGCGCGCGGCAGATCGCGCTCGCGCACGATCCGGCCACCCTCCCAATCGAGCGTCAGTCCCTTGCTCCGACCACCCTGTCCCGCGCGAGCACGTCGCCGAAACTCTCCAGATTGCCGTTTATCGGCCACGGCAGAGCAGAACGAGGCCGAATGAATCGGTCAGCTCGCCGCCGCGACCGCCTCCGGCCGGACGCCGTAGAGGGCGGCGCGTTTGACGATCGTCCCGGCCCAGCGGCGGTGGGTCGCTGGCTCGCACATCGATCCGGCGATCGCGAACACGCCGCCTCTGTCCCCGGCCAGGATCGCTCGCGCCTCGGCGAGGTCGTGGGCTTCGACGCGGTAGCAGGACTGGATCAACTCGATCTGCGAAGGATGGATCGCGGTCTTGGTCAGCAGGCCATGCTCGATGTCCCGCTCGACTTCCTCACACAACAAATCGGCATTGCCGAAATGTTCGAACACCGGTCCCGACAGCGCGAAACCGAACGGCGCGAAGCTGGTGACCAGGGTTGCGATCGTGGCGCCGAGCGGGCCGTCATAGATGGACCGGGTGCGGGAACGGCGGGCGCCGACGTTCTGCAACAGATCGTTGCCGCCGATGCGAATGGCGAGGATGCGGTGCTGGACGCTGAGGAACTGCTCGCGCAGCCGGATCAACTCGACGGGATCGAAGCTCTCACGCGTCTCCAGCGTCGGCATCAGCAGATGGTCGTCGTGGACGAGGTGGCGCAGATAGGCGGGGAAATTCTCTGCCGTGGCCTTGGGAATGACGAAGCCTGCCACGGCCTCGATCCCGGGCAGCGCAAGCAGCCGGACGAGCATATTCTCGTCGCGCGGGCGGACGAAGACGGGCGGGCGGTCCCGGCTCGCCCGCTCGAGCCTGCGCAGCATGGCGGCAAGGTTGGTCAGCGCCTGCGGCACATCCTCCGGCCGGGTGGAATCCTCCAGGCAGACGACTGACGAGCGCAGCGCCGGGTGACGGATCCCGACGATCGTCTCGTACAGGTGGTCGCGCATCGCGGGGACGTAAAGGGTCGCGCCGAGTTCGATTGCGTCCATGCTTACCCCTCAATCCAGCCCGAGGCTGCGGATCACCGCGACAGCCCGGTAGCCGTGGTCACCGGGCAGATCGTGAATGGAGATGCCGCGCTCACGAGCAAGCAAAACGAGATGGGCGGTATCCGGGTCCGCGACGTCTCGAATAAACAGCCGGTCGGGAACGCGGCGCAGCACCGCCCGGGTCGCCTCCGCGATCCCGGGCTTGATCCGGTTGCGATCCTTCAGGCCGAGTTCGGCCATCATCCGCTCCACCATCGTGTCGCACGCGGCGGCGCGCGAGGCCTTGTTCGTCGTCGATAGGGGCCGGGGCGAAAGCTTTCCCATCAGGCCGTCAATCTCATCGACGAAGGCGTTCGAAAGGTCCTGGCCGACGAGGTGGGTATAATGGACGCAGGCGTGGAAATCGCTTGGGCCGACGAGGTCGTCATTGAGGACCGAGCGGCTCACGAGGCCCGAGACGATGGCGTTCAGCAGGCCCGACGGGATCAGATAATCCTCGTCGCTCGGCGCCAGATCGGCGCAGCCGGCGGGATCGGCGATCACGGCGAGAAAGGGGGCGAAGCCGAGCGGACGATCGGCCAGGCTGGCCTGCAATTCGCGGGTAATCGTGCCCTTGCCGGTCCAGCCGTCGACGAAGACCACGTCCGCCGGATCGTGACGCGCGGCGATGTGGCGCAGCGCCGCCATGTCGATGCCGCGGTCGCGGATGATGCTGAGTGAATAATGATGAGCGGTGATGCCCAGCCGCATCAGCGCGCGCTTCAGCAGCACGCCGATCGGCGTGCCGGCGCGGGCCAGTGAGGCGATGACGATCTCCGGCCGGCCGGCGGCGCGCTCGGCCAAGGCACCGGCGAGATCGACGATGTCCTGGGCCAGCCGCGCGCCGTTGCGCTCGAGCGCCTCACCGTAGAGGCGCAGATAGTCCTCGCCGGGCGGCGCTTCGGCCGACAGCATCTCGGAATAATGACGCGCGCCGGACTGGATCAGCCGTTCCTTGGTCGCCACGTCGACTGGGGCGAGTTCGACCGGCTTCATCAGGAAGATGCAGTCGTCCGGGGAATAGCTGCCGGAGAAATCGGTCATGCCAGCCGGTCCAAACTGGCCTTCGCGAGTTGCGATCCCTTCGGCATCATCGCGAAATCGCAGAGCGCCATGTAGGGCGCGTCGGTCAGGCTGTCGCCGATGCCGATGACGGGTGCATCGGGATGCGCGGCGCGCAGGCGCGGCAGCAGGAAGGCGACAGCATGCTGCTTGCCGAGCCAGGACGGCATCAGCGCGGCATTGTTCCCGTTGCGATGGACGGTCCAGCCGGTCGGAACCGCATCGAGCGATGCGTCGATCACCGCGTGCAGCGCCTCCTCGTCCGTCTCCTCATGCTTGGCGAGGACGTAGAGACCGAGATCGCCTTCATTGAGCACGCGCACGCGCAGCGCCGCGCCTTGCCGCTCCGCCTCGGCGATCAAATGGTCGCGCAGCGCTTCGAGCGCCGGTTGCAGGGCCGTGGATTGCGCTTCGGCATAGGCATGCCATTCGGGATCGTGTTCACCATCCTCGCCCAGGATCACGCCCCCATGCGCGCAGATTGCCGCGGTGAACGGGACGTGGGCGCGCATCAGCGCGTCGCGGCTGCGGGCGGTGACGGGGACCAGCCAGGCGGTCTCGGAGAGCCAGGCGATCAGGCTCTGCTGGCGCGGCGTGGCGTAGCTGAGCGGTTCGCCGTCCTTCGCGAAGCCCAACGGGACCAGTCGCTCGGCCGGGACATCGGGCGGGCATTTGCGCAGGGTCTGAAACAAGGTGTCGTCGAGATCGACGAGGGCGATGGCGCGCACGGGCAGTCTTTTCGAATTCAGAAGCGGAAGGGCGTGGCTTCAAGCGCCTGAATCAGCGCCGGGTCAATGCTGCCTAATGGCGTTTCGTGGCAGATCAGGGTCAGCCGCGGGTCGCTCGGATCGGCGTTGTAGAGGAAGTTGGGCAGGCCCGTGGCGTAATTGTCCTCGAACGTCAGAATGTGATGGATCGCGCCGCCGAGAAGCGCCGGGCTGCGGCTGGTGGATTGCATCACGACGTCGTGTCCGGCCGCTTCCAGCCGCTCGGCCAGGAGAAAGGGCGGGTAGGTGAATTCGCCGGTGGCGACGATGCGCAGGCGCGGGCTCGTTCGTGGCGGTTCGGGCAGGTCGAGCGGGCTACCGTCCCAGCCGGTGCGGCCCCAGTTGCGATGATGGTCGAGCGCGCCGAGCGCGGGGGCGGCGCGGTCGAAGCTGCCAGTGTCGGCGGGCGGGGCGGCGCCGGCTTCCCAGCGCAGGCTGCCATGGAGGAGGCTGGCGCAGGTCGCCGGGCGCGGCATGCGGGTGAGCCAATTGCCGTCGCCGGACCAATCGGTCAGCGCGGCAGTGGCGATTTGTTCTACCTCGGGGAGATGTTCGATCAAGGCGGCGGCGAGATTGGCGAGGGTGGTGCCGGTCGAAACCTCATCGTCGACCAGCACCAGGCTGCGGACACCGGCGAGGTCCAGGCCGTCGGGCCGGTAGAGCAAATGCGCCGAGGCGTGGCTGTGCGGCTCCTCGAACCGGCAGAGCAGGGGATGGTCGATCCGCTGACGGGTGGAGTGAATGAAATGGCCGTAGAAGCCGGGGCGAACGTTGAGCTCCTCGAACACGCTTTGGCCCAGGCAAACGGCGGTCTCGGCGAGGCCGACGACCAACACTGGCCCGGGCAGATCGGGAATCCGCGCGGCGAGATCGCGGACCGAAGCGCGCATCACGGACGGGGCAACGGGGATGTGGCGGCCGAGCACCTTGGAAACGATCAGGAAGGCCCGCCGCGGGTTCCGGCGCACGGCGAAGTCGCACAGCGCATCGAGCGGCCAATCGGCGCGGTTGATTTCCAGGTGAAGCGTGCCGGTCGGGAGGGGGACCGACCGGCGTTCCGGCGCGATCATGCCTCGCAGCGGATGCGGTAGATGAAGGCGCGGCCTTCGCGGACGACTTCAGCGCGGCTGCGGGGATAGCCGGCCTGCGCGACCTGCGGTTCGACACCGGTGGCGCCCAGGAAGGCGCGCACGACCGCGCCTTTCACGCCGAAATTCACGTTCTCGGCATTGCTGCCGCCTTGCCGGACCAATTCCTTGTTCAGCGAGGAATAGACCAGGCCGACGACATGACCCGCCTGGTCCAGGATCGGCCCGCCGCTATTGCCGCTGGCGATCGGCGCGCTGAACTGCATCACGCTCGTGTCGTTGCCGATGCCGCAAAGTGCGGAGACGTTGCCGGCGGTCGCCTGCGGACCGGAGCCGAGCAGGCCCTGCAGCGGGAAGCCGAGCACGATCACATCTTCGCCCAGGTGGATGTCATAGCCTTCGCGGAAGGCGGCCGCGGCCGGGAGGGGCTGGCCGGTGACCCGAAGCAGGGCGATGTCGTTGCGCGGATCGACGAAGACGATCTCGGCCGAGGCGCTGAATTTCTCGTTGGCGACGTCGACCTTGCTCATCCCCTCGATCACGTGGGCGTTGGTCAGGATGTGCTGCGCGTCCACCGCAAAGCCGCTGCCGGTATAAGTGGTGCCGGGCGTCGGGCGGCGGTCCTGACCGCGATCGTCGTGGCCTGGCCCGGGCGGCAACGGCCGTTCGGAACGCGGCGGGATCGGGAAGTGGATGCCGAACGCCGATTGCAGCGCGCCGACGCCGCCGACGAAGCCCTGGCCGTTGGCCGACATGCGCCAGCCGTCGCCGCGGCGGTAGATTTCCACGAACACCAAAGCGGTGTCGTCCCGTCCGCCCAGATCGACCGAGAAACTGTGTGGTTCGGCGACCAAGGTGATCCGCTCGAAATCGCGCAAGCTTTGGGCATTTGAGCCGCCGTGCGCGAAGAACAGGATCAGATAGAGGCGTTCGACCTGGGTTGGCAGAGCGG
>JBBSLM010000142.1:0-5880 GCA_038255245.1 Sphingomonadales bacterium | reverse complement strand
TCACGGCGGCTTCGCGCTCACCCTGATCGACAGCGCCGCGGGCTGCGCGGTGCATAGCGAGCTCGACGCGGGCGTCGGCTATACGACGGTCGAGACCAAGGCGAATTTCGTCCGGCCGGTGCCGTCGGAAGGGATCGTGCGATGCGAGGGTAGGGTGGTCAGCCGCGGCCGTCAGATCGCCACTGCGGAGGCGTTCCTGCGCGACGAACGCGGCAAGCTGCTCTCCCACGGCACCTCGACCCTGATCATCCTGGGGAAGCGCTGAGCGCCTGCCTCACTCTCCCATCAAGGTCTTCACGAAGCGCGCCTCATAGGCGTCGACCTTGAGCGATAGCATTTGGGTGCCCGCCAGCGTCTGCATCAGCATTCCCATGTCGGTCATATGCGCGTCGATCGAAGCTTCGTCGTCCCAATATTCGATCACGTGCAACAGGTCCGGGTCGGCGACGTCCACCGCAAAATGGTAGGAAATGCATCCCGCCCGCCGCCTCGATTCCTCGAACCACGCGGCAAAGCCACTCCGCAGCCGATCAATCTCGCCAGCGCCGAAGCGTGCCTGACCGGTGACGATGATCATGCGTCAGTCTCCCACTTGCGACTGGAAACGCACTCGCGCTTCCTTGCCTTGGCAAGTGGCGCACCCCATGATACGCGCATCCGCTTTCCGGGGCGAGCGCCATCTTGCGCGCATGCTCCCCATATCCCGCAAGTAGGAAACGATGTTCATAACGCCCGCTTACGCCGCCGATGCCGGTGCCGCCGCCTCCGGGGGAGGCGGCTCCTTCTTCTTCACCGGCATCGCGCCGATGCTGATCATCTTCGTCATCTTCTACTTCCTGCTGATCCGTCCGCAGCAGAAGCGGATGAAGACGCACCAGGCGATGCTCGCCGCGGTTCAGCGCAACGACATTGTCGTCACCTCGGGCGGGTTGATCGGCAAGGTCACTCGGGTCGATGACAGCGAAGTCGAGGTCGAGCTGGCCCCGAACGTGCGCGTGAAGGTCGTCAAGGGCATGCTCGCCGAGGTCCGCCAGGGCGGCGTCAAGCCCGCGAACGACTGAGCCCCAGATGCTGAACTTTTCGCGTCTGCAGGTCTGGCTGATCACGGCGGTTTGCATGTTCGGCGTGCTGCTCGGCATTCCGAGCCTGCTGCCGTCGAACGTCACGGAGAATTGGCCGAACTGGGCGAAGCCGCACATCAATTTGGGCCTCGACCTCGCCGGCGGCAGCCAATTGCTGCTCGAGGCGGATGTCAGTTCGCTCTCGCGCCAGCGGCTCGAGACGATCGAGGATCTGATGCGCACCGAGACGCGGCGCGTGAATATCGAAATGGCCGACGTCTCGACCGCCGAGAATCAATTGTCCTTCACCATCGCCAATCCCGATCAAGTCGATCAAGCGTTGCAGATCGCCCGTACGCAGGCCGGCACGGGCACGGTCGGCATGGCGGCGCAATGGGATGTCGCCCGGCCGGAGCCGAACCGGATCGTGATGCGGCCGACCGCGGCCGGTGAGTCCGAAGCGATCGACAATGCCATGGCCAGCGCGCGCGACGTGATCGACCGGCGGATCAACTCGCTGGGCACGCTCGAACCGACCATCATCCGCGAAGGCACGGACCGCATTCTCGTCCAGGTTCCGGGCGTGCAGGATCCGGAGCAGATCAAATCCCTGATCGGCCGCACCGCGCGGCTTGAGTTCAAGGCGGTTCCGGACGAGCAGCCGTCGGCCGAAGTGCTCGCCTCGGGCCGCGCGCCGGCGGGCCTGCAGATCCTGCCGACGACCGATGGCGGCCGGATCGCGGTTCAACGCCGGGCGCTGATCAGCGGCGACCAGATCGTCCGTGCCCAGCAAAGCTTCAATCAGCAGGGTCAGCCCGACGTCTCGATCACTTTCGATTCCAATGGGGGTACGCGCTTCGCCCGGCACACGCGCGAGAATGTCGGCAAATTGTTCGCGATCGTGCTCGACGGCACGGTCTTGTCGGCGCCGGTGATCAACGAGCCGATCCTGGGTGGGCAGGCGAGCATTGCCGGTGCCTTCACCGTGGAAAGCGCCAACGAACTGGCCATCTCGCTGCGTTCGGGCCGGCTGCCGGTCGAGCTTGCGGTGGTCGATGAGCGCACAGTCAGCCCCGAGCTTGGCGCCGATTCGATCCGGCTGGGCGTGATCGCCACCATCATCGGCGCGGCTTTGGTCATCGCCTTCATGCTGTTGACCTATGGCGGCTTCGGCGTCTTCGCGGTGACGGCCCTGGCCCTCAACGTGCTGCTGATCCTCGGCTGGATGGCCTTGTTCAACGCCACCCTGACGCTGCCAGGCATTGCCGGCTTCGTGCTGACGATCGGCGCGGCGGTCGATGCGAACATCATCATCAACGAGCGGATTCGCGAGGAATTGCGACGGGGCCGCTCGGTGGTCGATGCGATCAGCACCGGCTGGAAGGAAGCGACCACGGCGATCCTCGATGCAAACATCACCAACGCCATTGCCGGCGCCTTGATGTTCCAGTTCGGCTCGGGCCCGGTCCGCGGCTTCGCGGTCGTGCTGGTGATCGGCATTATCACGTCGGCTTTCACCGCGATCACCGTGGCGCGGCTGTGGGTGGCCATCTGGGTCCGCCGCCGCCGGCCCAAGTCGCTGGTGCTGTAAGGAAAGATCATGCGGCTGCTGAAGCTCGTCCCCGACAATACCAATATCGACTTCCTGCGCTGGCGGACGTTCGCGATCGTTTTCTCGATCCTGATGATCGCCGTGTCGATTTTCTTCATCGCCTCGCGCGGGCTCAATCTCGGCGTCGATTTCGTCGGCGGTCGCAGCATCCGCGCGACCTTCCAGGAGCCGCCGCCGCTCGACGAATTGCGCAGCCGCATCGGCGCGCTCGACGTCGGCGAGCCGGTGATCCAGCAATCCGGCTCGGAGCGCGACATCGCAATCCGCATTCCGTTGCCGGAGGACGCGACCGAAGAATCGGCCAACGCCGCCGCCACCGCGGTGCGCGAGGAGATTACCAGCAATTATCCCGGCTCGCGGATCGAATCGGTGGAAACCGTGTCGGGCAAGGTCTCCGAAGAGCTGGCCTGGGACGGCGGCCTGGCGCTGTTGCTCGCGATGCTCGGCATCTCGGCCTACATCTGGATACGCTTCGAATGGCAATTCGGCGTCGGCGCCCTGGTCAGCCTCGTCCACGATCTCACCATCGTCACCGGCTTCTATGCGGCGACCCAGATCGAATTCAGCCTCAACGCGGTCGCGGCCCTGCTGACCCTGATCGGCTTCTCGCTCAACGATACGGTGGTCGTCTACGACCGTATCCGCGAGAATTTGCGAAAATACCGCAAGATGGAGATCGAGCCGCTGCTCAATCTCTCGGTCAACGAAACGCTGGCGCGCACGATCAACACCAACACGTCGGTGATGCTCGCGATCCTGGCGCTGCTGATCTTCGGCCCGGACGTGATCTATGATCTCACCATCGGCATTTTTGCCGGCGTGATCATCGGCACCTATTCGTCCGTCTACGTCGCCCGCTTCCTGCTCGTGCCGCTGGGCGTGACGAGCGACAGTTTCGTGCCGAAGACGAATGTCGGCGGTGCCGAGCGGGTGACCATGCACAAGACCGAGGATGGCGCCCAGGTTTGACCCCGCGCGGGGCGCCGGGCCGATGGTCCGGGGCTTCACCGCCAATGGACGGTTCCGGCTCGACGAGGGCGATCATGCGTCCTTGCTGCTGACGCCCGAGCGGGCGATGGAATGGGATGCGCCTGCGCTTGGCGACCTGACCGCTGATCATCTCGCCGAAATGCTGGCGCTCGATCACCCGCCTGAATTCCTGCTGCTCGGCACCGGCCCGTCGCTGGTCCGTCCGCCTTTGGCCTTCGTGCGGGCGCTGGAAGGGCAGGGGATCGGCGTCGAAGCCATGGACAGCCGCGCCGCCGCCCGCACCTGGGCCGTACTGCGCGCGGAGGAACGCTGGATCTGCGCGGCCTTGCTGCCGCTTTAGCGCGCCAGTCCAGCGAGGTGAGCGTGGAGCTCGCTGGCATTGCGCTCCCAGCTGAAACGCTCCGCCACCTTCCGCACCTTATCCTGGCCCGGCGGATCGGCCAGCACCTCGCGCACCGCCGCCGCCAGCGCCTGCGCGTCGCGCGCCACGATCCGGCCCGCTTCCGGCCGGTCGATCACGTCGCGCGCCCCGCCAGCGTCGCAGGTCACCACCGGCGTGCCGCAGGCCAGCGCCTCGACCCAGACATTGGCGATCCCCTCCGCCCGCGTCGGCAGCAACATCACATCCGCCGCGCCGAGGAGTCTCGCGACGTCCTTGGGGGCCTGCGAGCCGGGAAAGCGGACCCGCCCGCCCAAAGCCTGCGCGCGCTGTTCCAGCGCGGCGCGATCCGGCCCGTCGCCCACAATCAGCAAAGTCGCGTCCGGCAGCGCCGCGAGCGCCTCGATGGCGAAAGCCTGGCCCTTGCGTTCGATCAGCCCACCAACGGTGACCAGCAACGGCCCCTCGACCCCAAGCGCCGCCTTTGCATCGGCGCGGTCGATCGGCCGGTACAGGTCGAGATCGACGCCGGTATGATGCACCCTGATCTTCTCGCCCGGCATCCCCCGCGCCACCATTTCGTCCTTCAGCGACTGGCTGACCGCGAGCAGCCCGTCCGCGGCCAGCGCCGCCGCGCGAACCTGCGCGCCAATCCCCGGCACATCGCCCCAATGATAGATGTCGCTGCCCCGCGCCTTCACCGAAAAGGGCACGCCCAGCGCCCGCGCGAGGTTCATCGCCGCCACCCCGTCCGGCCAGAAGAATTCCGCGTCGATCAGATCGAACGGAAAGTCGCGGCGGATTTTTGTGAGCAGCGGCAGCACCGCCCGGGCCAGTGCGTGGCCGGCGCCACGATTGACCTTCGGCCAGACCCGGAAGCGCGGACGATGGACTTCCAGCCCGTTCCACACCTCCCGCGTGGGCAGGGCGGCCAGCGGCCGGTAATGCGGGTGCAGCGACAGGGGCCAGACCGGCAGGCCCACCGGCGCGACGACACGCACCTCCACGCCCTCGCGGCCCGCCAGCCCCAATGTCTGCCGTTCCACGAACAGTCCCAGCCGCGGCTGATGCGCATTGGGAAAAAGGGTCGAGAGGGTGAGGACGCGCAGCATCGCTCAGCGCCCTAGCAGAAGAGCGTTAAGGCCCGCCAAAACGAAAGCCGCCCGGGCTTCCCCGAGCGGCTTCCTTTCCCCCGAAAAACCCTGGATCAGGCGACCTGCGCCTGCTGTTCCTCTTCCGGATCGCGCAGCACGTAGCCGCGGCCCCAGACGGTCTCGATATAATTCTCGCCCTGGCAGGCCAGACTGAGCTTCTTGCGAAGCTTGCAGATGAAGACGTCGATGATCTTCAATTCCGGCTCGTCCATCCCGCCATAAAGGTGGTTCAGGAACATTTCCTTGGTGAGCGTCGTGCCCTTGCGGAGCGAAAGCAGCTCCAGCATCGCATATTCCTTGCCGGTCAGATGCACGCGGCTGCCGTCGACCTCGACCGTCTTGGCGTCCAAATTCACCGCCAGCTTGCCGGTGCGGATGACCGACTGGCTGTGGCCCTTCGAACGGCGGACGATGGCGTGGATGCGCGCGACCAGTTCGTCGCGATGGAATGGCTTGGTGACATAATCGTCGGCGCCGAAGCCGAACGAACGGACCTTCGAATCCATCTCCGCCATGCCCGACAGGATCAGCACCGGCGTCGCGACCTTGGCGGTGCGCAATTTCTTCAGCACGTCATAGCCGTGCATGTCGGGCAGGTTCAGATCGAGGCAGATGATGTCGTAATCATACAGCTTGCCGAGATCCAAACCCTCTTCACCAAGATCGGTGGTGTAGACGTTGAAG